>JACMOG010000290.1 GCA_014378125.1 Vitreoscilla sp.
GCCGGTCGGGATGGCGGCGACATCGGCAATCGCGTAATCGGCACGGAACTTCGCCGCGTCACGCTCCGACACGGCGATCACCGCGTCAAAGCGCCGCAGCGCGGTGCGCTCGTAAGCCACCATCTTGCGGTGCTGCGACTGCCACATCAGGCGGCGCGGCAGATTACTCGCCAGGTTTGCGTGGCGGGCGAAGATTTCCGCCTCGACGTTGTGGGTGAAGCACAGGCTGGCGCAGGGCAGGACGTCCGGACACAGCACGGCGGAATGAACGAAATCGAACACGACCAGGTCGATGCCTGGCCGCGCCAGCACCTGTCGCACCGCCCGACGGCCGGCGGCCGTGCGATCGGCCACCACATTGACCGGCAGCGCGTCGAGCAAGTCACCGGCCCGCTGCCATTTGGCGCGCGCGGGTTGCGGGGCCCAGGGCACAAATTCATCGCAGACGCTGTTCAGCTCGGTCGCCCAGCGGACCTGCTGCTCGGCCGTCGCCACGCCGACCAGGATGATCTCGAAGGCACCTCCCTTGAGGCCGCGCAGGATATTGGTCGTGCGGATCTTGCCGCCCGCGTCGTTCGGAAACAGGAACAGCGGCGAGACGAAGACCAGCCGAGGCCGGGCGGGCGCGTTCATCACCAGCAGATGCCTTCGTACTCGGCACCGGCCGCCGCCGCCGCCGCGCGCACACCGGCATAGCCGGACAGATCGAGGACGCGCTTACCGGGCGCCAGGGCGGCGATCAAAGCGCGGCGGGCATCGGCGTCGGCATGGCCGACGACGATCACCTCGGCCCCGGCCAGCGCCGCTTCCGGCGTCTCCTGCAGCAGGCGATCGAGATGCGGGATTTCGCGCTCGATGAATTCCTTGTTCTTGCCCAGGAGGCGACTGATCTTGACGTAGCCGTCGAAGATCGCAATCTCAAACCCCTTGCCCAGCAACTGCTCGGCCAGGGCCACCAGCGGCGAGTCGCGCATGTCATCGGTGCCGGGCTTGAAAGCCAGGCCGAACAGCGCGACCTTGCGACGGCCATCGCGGGCGATCAGGCGGTAGGCGCTCTTGATATGGGCTTCATTGCTCTCCAGCAACCCGGCCATCGCGGGCACGGCCACATCCAGATCACGCGCCAGCGTCAGGAAACCCTTGACCTCCTTGGGCAGGCAGGAGCCGCCAAAGGCAAACCCCGGCCGCAGATAGGCGGCGGAGATATTGAGCTGGGTGTCCTGGCAGAAAATCTTCATCACCTCGCGGCCGTCCAGGCCCACCGCCTTCAAGACCGAGCCGGCCTCGTTGGCGAACACGATCTTCATCGCGTGGAAGACATTGCAGAGGTATTTGACCGACTCGGCCACCTTGCAACTGGTGCGCACGAAGGCACCGGGCAAGCCCGCGTACATCGTCTCCATCACCACGTAGCCAGCTTCGTCGACGCTGCCGACCACCGTCTGCGGCGGCTGATGAAAATCCTTCACCGACGAGCCTTCGCGCAGGAACTCGGGGTTGAAGACCAGGGACAGATCCTCGCCGATGCGGCGGCCCGAGGCTTCGAGAAGCAGGGGCAGGATGCGGTCCTCGGTCGTGCCGGGGGCGACGGTGCTGCGCAGCACGATGGTGTGGTGGCCGGTCTTGCC
>JACMOG010000291.1 GCA_014378125.1 Vitreoscilla sp.
CGCGTCAGGCCCGACGGCGTGTGAGCCGGCCGGCCGCGGGCATCGTCGCGGCCTCGACGGCCCGACGACGCCAAGGCCAACAATCAAGTTCGCGGACTTCTTCCACCCGCGAATGTTGTCCGCTGGCAGGCCGGGCGTGGAACGACGAACCGGGCGAGTCTCTTTTGTGAGGTCAAGGAGGAGCCGCGCCGCAGGCCGGCGGGGGACACGAACAAAAGAGACTTGCCCGGTGAGTCGTGACTGACCCAGCGACGTCCCATGACCCAGCGACGCCCCATGACCCAGCAACGTCCCATGCCCCAGCCCCCCCCCACAAATCGACGATGAACCTTTTGTCTTGTGCATTGAACTGGCGACCTTCGTCGAATACTGCACGGCCGCGTGATGGCAGGCCTTTCGCCCCCCAACGAAAATCGAGGGCTTGCCGCCCTGCGGCTCGTGAAAGCGCCCGCTTGGACCTGCACACCCTGTTTCTCGGCCAGACCTGCCTGCTTGCGGCCACCGCCGTGATGCTGTCGGTGTCGCGCAGCGTCGACGACGGCGGCAACGGCCTGCGCATGTGGCGCTACGCGATCACCAGCCAGGCGCTGGCCTACTTGGTGCTGGGAATCCCCGCGAGCGGGTCGCTGGCCATGGCCACCGGGCTGGCGGGCAACCTGGCCGGCGCGGTCAGCGTGGCCTTGTTCTTCGTGGCGATCCGCACGTTCGCCGGCCGCGGCTTCGGCCCGCGCCGGCTTGGGGCGATGGTCGTGGCGGTGACGATCGCCGGCGCCATCACCGGCGAGCACGTGGCCTGGGCGGCGATCTTCAACGGCTTCGCGTACGCCGGCTACGAGTGGCTCAACGCGATCACGCTGTGGCGCGGCGGGCGGCCCGAGACGCTGCGGCTGCGGCGCGTGGTGGCGCTGATGTACGTCGCGATGGGGGTGGTGCTGCCGGCGCGCGCCGTCGTGCTGCTGCTCATCGGCCAGTCGCACCTGGGCCTCGACCGCGACAACGCCTGGCAGGTGCCTGTGTACGTGTTCGGCTTCGTCTACCTGGTGGTCACCAGCCTGGGCTTCGTGCTGATGTGCAAGACGCGCGCCGAAGCCGAGACCCGGCTACAGGCGCGCACCGACGACCTCACCGGCCTGGCCAACCGGCGCGCGCTCGACGAGGAGATGGCGCAGGCGTTCGCCCGCGCGCGCCGCACGCAACGTCCGTTCGCCATCGTGATGGTGGACATCGACCGCTTCAAGTTCATCAACGACACCCACGGCCACGCCGTGGGCGATGTCACGCTGGCCGCATTCTCCACCCGCCTGGCGGCCTCGCTGCGCGAACCCGACCGCGCGTTCCGCTACGGCGGCGAGGAGTTCTGCCTGCTGCTGGCCGACACCGAACTGGCCGGCGCGCGCACGCTGGCCGACCGCCTGCGCGAGCAGATCATGCGGCCCTTCGACGTCACGATGCTGTCGCTGACCGCCAGCCTGGGCGTGACGGCGTGGGAGCCGGAAGACACGGTGGACTCGCTGCTGCGCCGCGCCGATCGTGCGCTGTATGCAGCCAAGGGTGGCGGAAGAAACCGCGTGGAGAGCGCGTGGGGTGCCGACGGCCTGCCATCCTGAGGGCCTGGGGCCCTCGGCTTCAGTGGCTCAGACGAATTCGCGCTCGCGCAGCCACTTCGTGGCGACCCACTTTTCGCCTTCGATGACCGGGGCGCCGCCGTGCAGGCTCTTCGTGTTGACGTGGGCGCGGTCGTACGAGAAGAACACCGCGTTGCCCTTGATGGGCGCCACCTCCAGGCCGACGTCGGGGAACGTGGTGCCGCCGCCCTTTTTCGGCGTGTTCAGGTACATCAGCAGCGTGCCCACGCGCTGCCCGCCGCGCTTGAGGATGGAGGACGAGCCAGGATGCACCGGGTCGAAGTAGTCGTAGTGCGGCTTGTACTCGGCGCCCGGCTGGTAGTGCAGCACCTGCAGACCCTCGCCGTTCTGCACCGGCCAGCCCAGCATCGCCGCGATGCGGCGTTCCACGCGGTCGATGACGCCGGTTTCGCCGCGCTCGAAGAACATGCCGCGGCTGGTGCGGGCCACGTTCACCTCGCTGCCGCCGGTGGCGTTGTCCACCGTCTCGGAGCGCGCCATGCGCGGGCCGGCCAGCGCGATGATCTGGTCGCACTCCTGGTCGCTCATGAAGCCGCCCAGCACGATCACGCGCGGATGCTTCATGTTCATCAGCACCGTGACGTCGCGATCGAGGATGCGGATCTTGCTGGGCGAGTCGGAGAGGGCCGCGTCGGGAACCGGCACGGGCTGCGGCTCGTGGGACTGCGGCTGCTGGGCCGCCGGCAACGCCTGGCCCTGAGTCTGCTCGGTGAGGTGGCCGCGCAGCGTCTCCTCGAGCGCCTTGATGGCGATCTCTTCCTGCCAACCGCTGGCCTTCATCGCCTCCAGCACCGTCTCGGGCGAGACGCCGGCCTGGGCCTGCGCCACGATCCACTGGCGGAGTTCCACCGAGATGTATTGCTGGCGCTGCTCGCCGCCGCTCGTCTTCGTGCTCGATTGGGTTTGCATGGGATCGGGCTCCGGAATGCTCGAAAAGGAAAGGTCGATGCCGGGCCGGGAGGAGGGGCCCGCAGACCCTATTCTGGCAGGCCCTCACGGTCGAGTCGGCCGGGAATCCCTCGGTTCGCGCCTGGGATCGTGCAAGTTCCGGTGAAACTCGCTGGCGATGGTGCGCGGCGGCGACCCGTTTGCGGCCGGTCTGGCCTGGCGGCGGGGGAACACCAGGCGATCCGGCTCGGAGGCGCGCACGGCGTGGCGATAGCCATCGGCGTGGAAGTCGACCAGGGCCTCCGGGGTCTCGGCGCGCTGCTCGATCGCGTGGCGGGCCATCATGCCGCGGGCCCGCTTGGCGAAGAAGCTGATGATCTTCCAGTTGCCGTCCTTCCAGTCCTCGAACACGCAGTCGACGACGCGGGCGCGCAGCACCTTCTCCCGCCCCACCTTGGCCTGGGTGACCTTGAAGTACTCCTGCGACGCCAGGTTGACGACCACCGGCTCCCGCTCCCTGGCCTGCAGCTTGTTGAGATGCGCGGCCACCGTGTCGCCCCACCAGGCGTACAGCGAGCCGCCCCGCTCGGTGGCCAGGCTCGTGCCCATCTCCAGGCGGTAGGGCTGCAGCCGATCGAGCGGCCGCAGCACGCCGTACAGGCCGCTGAGCATCAGCACGTGCTTCTGCGCCCATGCGATCTCGGCGTCGTTGAGCGTCGACGCGCGCAGCCCGTCGTACACGTCGCCGTTGAACGCCCACATCGCGGGCCGGCTGTTGCGCTCGGTGGCGCGCGTCGACCAGGCCTTGTAGCGCTTGACGTTCAGCTTGGCCAGGTCTTCCGACAGATCCATCAGCTCGGCGACGTCGGCCACGGACTTGGTGCGCAGCGTGGCGATCAGCTCGGCGGCCTGCGCGGCGTAGTGCGGCGCGGTGGCGGCCGGCTTGAGGCCGGCCCGGGCGGCGAGCACCGGTTCGGGCAGCGCGGATTCGTAGTCGAGGGACTTGGCTGGAGGCAGGAGCAGGAGCATGCCCGACAGTTTAGCGAGGGCGCGCGGGAGGCGTGCGCGCGGGGTTGCGGGGCGTCGGCGTGAACCGCTCGCGCGCGGGGCCTGGCCTCAGCGCTGGGTGGCCGAGGGAGGCGCGATCGTGTTGGCGTCCGTGCCGTTGCCCGACGTGGCGCCATTGCCCGCGGGCGCCACGAGCGACACGATGCCGGGCGGGCCGGTCATCGCGTCGAGCACCGCCAGCACGTTGGCGTTCGACTTGAACGCCGCCAGCATCTGCTGGCTGCGGGCGCGCTCGGCGGGCGACAGGCGAGCGGGATCGACGACGGGCAGTTCCTCGGGGCTGGGCGGCGAGGCCTCGCGCGCCAGGCTTTGCAGCGCCACGCCCGCGGCCGGGTCGGCGCGCGGCACGCCGCCCAGGCCGTTGGCCACCATGTAGCCCAGGTTGTGGCGCGCCGGGGCCAGGCCCTGCGAGGACGCCGCGCGAAAGCCGCCGACCGCCGCCGCGTCGTCACGGGTGACGCCCTTGCCGCGCGCATAGAGCAGCGCCAGGTGGTTGCGCGCGGGCGCGTTGCCGCGCGCCTCGGCCAGGCGGTACCAGCGCTGCGCCTCGGCGGGATCGACCGCCTGGCCGCGGCCCTCTTCGGCCATCCAGCCCAGGTTGTCCATGGCGAACGCGTTGCTCTTGCGGGCGGCCAGGCGGAACTGGCGCAGCGCCGCGGCGTCGTCGCGCGCCACGCCCAGGCCGTTGGCGAGCATCCAGCCGAGGTTGTTCTGGCCGGAGGCGTTGCCCTGCGCCGCGGCCTTCTGGTACCACTCGACGGCCTGCTTCTCGTCGGCGACCACCGCGTCGCCGGCCGCATACATCAGGCCCAGGCTCACCTGCGCCGGCGCGTAGCCGGCCTCGGCCGCCTTGCGGATCCAGCGCTCGGCCGCGGCCGGGTCGCGCGGCGTGCCGCGTGCGTTGAGCACCGCCATGCCCAGGTTGTGTTCCGCCGTCGGGTCGCCCTGCGCGGCCGACAACTGCAGCCAGCGCAGCGACGCCGCCGGGTCGCGCGGCACGCCGCGGCCTTCGCTGTAGACCCAGCCGAGCGCGCTCTGGGCGCGCGCGTCGTTCTGTTCGGCGGCGGCCTTGTACCAGCGCAGCGCGGCGACGTCGTCGCGCTCGACGCCCTGCCCGTTCGTGTAGAACACGCCCAGCCGGTACTGCGCCACGGCCAGGCCCTGCCGGGCCGCCAACGTGGCCCAGTGCGCGGCCTGCATGTCGTCCTGCGGCACGCCGCGGCCGATGAGCGCCATGTACGACAGATTGCTCTGCGCCGTGGGCTCGCCCTGGTCGGCCGCCTTGCGGTACCACTTGGCGGACTCCTCGAAGTCGCGCGCCACGCCCTTGCCCTGCTCGTAGAGGAAGCCGAGGTTGGTCTGCGCGCGCGGGTCGCCCTGCTCGGCGGCCTTGCGAAACCACTTGGCCGCGGCCACGGGGTCGGCCGCGACGCCATACCCCCGAAGGTACATGTCGGCGAGAGCCAGCTGCGCGTCGCGATCGCCTTTGTCGGCCGCCGGCTGGAACTCGCGCAGCGCCGCCGCGTAGTCGCCACGCCGTCCGGCCTCGTAGCCTTCGGTCGTGCCGGCATGGGCAGGCAGGCACGCCATCGCCAGCAGCAAGGCGAGGGTCGGAAGCGGCAGGTCGATGCAGGCAGGTAATGGATTCATTTCGGGCGGTCGTCCTGGGGGATGTTAGCGCGAAGAATCCGACGTGACGAGGGCGGCTGCGATGCCCGCACCACGCTTTCAATGGAAGTCGCGGCTGCGCGTGACCAGCCCCTGCAACATGGGCGAGTGGTCCACCAGCGTCTTGGCCACCAGGTGGCGCACCTCGCCCTCGCGCTGCCACACGCCGTAGACCGTGAGCAGCGAGGCCGCCAGCAAGGGCTTGCGCTGCAGCGCGGCCACCGCGGGCCAGACGATGACGTTGACGGTGCCTGTCTCGTCTTCGAGCGTCACGAACACCACGCCCTTGGCCGTGCCCGGCTGCTGCCGGTGCGTGACCAGCCCGCTGGCGCGCGCGAGCTGGCCCGGTCGATATTCGGCGTTGAGCAGCGAGGCCTGCTGCACCTTGAACGGCGCCAGCGCGGACCGCAGCAAGGCCAGTGGATGGCCCTTCAACGACAGGCCCAAGGCGCGGTAGTCGGCCAGCACGGCGTCGCCGAGCGTGGCGGCCTCGAACTCGGGCTGCGCATCCTCGACGGTGCGCGTGGTGCGCAGCAGCGGCGTGGCGCGGGTGTCGACGCCGGCCACGGCCCAGATGGCGTCGCGCCGCTCGCCGGCCAGGCCCGACAGCGCGTCGGAGCCGGCCAGGCATTGCATGGCGTGGGTGTCGAGCTCGCCCCGGCGGGAGAGGTCTTCGACGTTGGCGAACGCCGCCTGCGCGCGGGCGGCCATGGTGCGCAGGCCCTCCTCCTCGCCCAGCCCGCTGACCCGGTTCAGGCCCAGCCGCACGGCGAACTGCCGTCCGGGGATGGCGCGCTCGGCGCACGCGGGCACCGCCTCGTGCGGCGCCTGCGGCTCCAGCGTGGACTCCCAGTCGCTGATGGTGATGTCCACGGGGCGCACCACCACCCCGTGGGCGCGCGCGTCACGCACGAGCTGGGGCGCGGCGTAGAAGCCCATGGGCAGGCTGTTGAGCAGCGCGGCCAGGAACGCGTCGGGATGGTGGCGCTTGATCCACGCGCTGACGTACACCAGCAGCGCGAAGCTGGCGGCATGGCTCTCGGGGAATCCGTATTCGCCGAAGCCCTCGATCTGCTTGAAGATGGACTCGGCGTACTCGAGCTTGTAGTTCTTGGCCACCATGCGGCTGATCAGCTTTTCCTTGAACGGCCCCAGTCCACCCTTGCGCTTCCAGGCGGCCATGGCGCGCCGTAGCTGGTCGGCCTCGCCCGGGGTGAAGTCGGCCGCGAGGATGGCCAGCTGCATCACCTGCTCCTGGAAGATGGGCACGCCCAGCGTGCGCTCGAGTGCGGCCTTGGCCTCGTCGCTGGGATAAGTGACGGGCTCCTTCTGCTCGCGCCGCTTCAGGTAGGGATGCACCATGCCGCCCTGGATGGGGCCCGGACGCACGATGGCCACCTCCACCACCAGGTCGTAGAACCTGGCGGGCTTCAGGCGCGGCAGCATGCTCATCTGCGCGCGGCTCTCCACCTGGAACACGCCCACCGAATCGCCGGTGCACAGCATGTCGTAGACCGCCTTGTCTTCCTCCGGGATATCTTGCAGGCTGGCGTCGCTGTGCAGCTCGTCGCGCTCGGGCACGATGCCCATGGCCGCGGCCGCGCCGGCGCTGGAGAAGGCATTGGAGTGGCGCTCGATGCGCGTGGCGCCGTTGCCCACATGCACCTCGCGATCCTGCTGCGCCTGCCGCCGGGCCTCGATGACCCAGCCCGGCGGCGGCGGCCCCGGCATCAGCTGGCGCATCTTGGCGTCGACGAACAGCAGGCCGCGCCGCAGCGCGCTGAGCATGCCCAGCGCGAGGATGTCCACCTTCAGCAGCTTGAGCACGTCGAGGTCGTCCTTGTCCCACTGGATGACCGTGCGCTTGTCCATGGCGGCGTTCTCCACCGGCACCAGCAGCGCCACGTCGTCGCGCGCGATGACGAAGCCGCCCGGGTGCTGGCTGAGGTGGCGCGGCTGGTTGCGCAGCTGCAGGGTCAGCGCGATCCACTGGAAGCCCAGCCGCGACTCGGGATCGAAGCCGTGCTCGCGCAACGCGATGGCCAGCCGCTCGTCGGCGCCGCTGGGCGCCGCGGCCCCGCCCACGTGGTGCAGCGAACGCGTGACCGCATCGATGCGGTCGAGGTCGATGCCCAGCGCGCGCCCGACGTCGCGCACCGCCGACTTGGTGCGGTAGCGGATGATGACGCCGGTGAGCGCGGCGCGATGGCGGCCATACTTCTGGTAGAGGTACTGGATCACCTCTTCGCGGCGCTGGTGCTCGAAGTCGAGGTCGATGTCGGGCGGCTCGCCGCGCTCCTCGCTGATGAAGCGTTCGAACAGCACCTCGGAGCGTCCCGGGTCGACCTCGGTGACGCCCAGGCAGTAGCAGACCGCCGAGTTGGCCGCGCTGCCGCGGCCCTGGCACAGGATGCCGCGTGCCCGCGCCCAGGCCACGATGTCGGCCACCGTGAGGAAGTAGGCCTCGTAGCGCAGCCGCGCGATGAGGCCCAGCTCGTGCTCGATGAGGCCCAGCACCTTGGCGGGAATGCCCGCGGGAAAGCGACGCTCGGCCCCGGCCTCGGTGAGCGTGCGCAGCCAGCTGGCGGGGGTCTGTCCCGCCGGCACGATCTCCTGCGGGTACTCGTACTTGAGCTCGCCGAGAGAGAACTTGCATAACCCCGCGATGGCCACCGTCTCGGCCAGCCACTCGGGTTCGTACAAAGCCTGCAGGCGCGCCCGCGAACGCAGGTGCGCCTCGGCATTGGGCGACAACGCATGCCCGCACTCGGCCACGGTGCGCTGCAGGCGCGTGGCGGTGAGCATGTCCTGCAGCGGCTTGGCCGCGCGCGTGGCCATCAGCACGTCGCCTACCGCGGCGATGCGCAGGCCCGTGGCGGCGGCCACGGACTTCACGCGCTCGCGCACCTCGTCGTCGTCGCCCTGCATCAGCAGCGGCATGGCCAGCCCCGCGCGATCGCCGAACCAGGTCTTGAGCCACTGGGCCTGCGCCAGCAGCGACTCGAACGACAGGGCCGTGGAGGGACGCGGCGGCGGCGCGGGCCGGGCGGCACGCCGGGGCGCTGCCGGCGGCGTGGC
>JACMOG010000292.1 GCA_014378125.1 Vitreoscilla sp.
CACGTTGCCCGCCACCTCGCCGATGCCCGCCACCACGCTGGCCAGCAGCTCGCCCACCTCGTCGATGTGCGCGGCGCCCGGGGCCACCTGCTGGCTGGACGTGGCGTTGAGCGACTTGATCTCCTTCGCCGCTGCCGCCGAGCGCTGCGCCAGCGTGCGTACTTCCGACGCCACCACTGCGAAACCGCGGCCCTGCTCGCCGGCGCGCGCCGCCTCCACCGCCGCGTTGAGCGCGAGGATGTTGGTCTGGAACGCGATGCCGTGGATCACGCCGATGATGTCGTGCACGCGCTGCGAGCTGGTGCGGATGGCGTGCATGCTCTCGACGGCCTCGCGCATGCGGCTGCCGCCCGACTCGGCCATCTGGTGCACGCGGCTGGCCAGCTGCTCCACGGCGCGGGCATCGAGCGCGTTCTGCTTCACCGAGCCGCTGAGATCCTGCACGCTGGCCGACGTCTGCTCCAGGCTCGCGGCCTGGCGCTCGGTGCGCTGCGCCAGCTCGCCGGTGCCGGCGGCCAGCGACTCGCTGGCCTGCGAGACGAAGGTCGCCTCGCTGCGGATGTCGGCTACCAGCGCCGACAGGTTGGCATTCATGTCGTCGAGCGACGCCGCGATGGCGCCGAACTCGCCGCCCGTCTTCATGCCGATGGGACGCGACAGGTCGCCCGACTTCATCGCGTGCACGCTGGCCTGCAGCGGCTCCAGCGAGCGCGCCAGGTAGCGGTGCAGCGACAGGCTCAGCGCCGCGGCGACCATCCCGAGCACCCCGCACACGATGGCCACGACGGAGAAGCCTTCGAGCTGCACCAGGCGTACGCCGGCGCACAGCGCCAGCGCCACGCAGGCCATGCCCAGCAGCGCGATGCGGCGGCGCACGGAGGCACCGGCCGCGACATTGACTTGATTCATCCCTGAATTCCTTCTATGGGCCTGACGAACGGCTCTCTGGCACGGATCTTAGGGATTTCACGGAGCTTCCATGCGATCAACAACGGCGGCAAGGCGGCCTATTTGCAGGTTCGTTGCCGATTTGCGGGGTTTGCTGGGGCGTGGGACGTCGCTGGCTCATGGGACGTGGCTGGCTCAGCGGGACGTCGCTGGGTCAGCGCGCCACGCAAACCGACACCCCGAAAACCGACGCCCCGCAAGCCGGCCACGATCCGATTTACAGCCTGCCACGTCCGCGCATGGATTGCACCGGAAACGCCGCCCTGATCCGGCGCTCGGATGTCACGCCCGCTTCTAGACTCGTCCTGCGCGATGTTCTTGCGCCAAAGGATTTGCCATGCCCACGATCACCCCCACCCTCAACCTGCCCCAGGCCCCGCTGTCGGCGTCGGCCGCGAAGACGACGGCCACGACGGCCGTCGCTGCGCCGGCGCCCGCCGCCGCTCTTGCCGCGAGCCCGCCCGCGCCCAGCGCCACGGTGACGCTGAGCCCGCAGGCGCTGAGCGTCATGGCCGCGGCCAGCCACGCGGCCTCGACCTCGACCTCGACCTCGACATCGGCCGCGACCGCGCCTGCCAGCTCCGACTCGACCGCGACGCCCGTTGCCACGCACGACGACTCGGTTTACGAGGCGCTGAAGAACGGCATCTCGTCGGCGGTGAACGGCGTCGAGGACGCCATCTCGAGCGGCGCGCACGCGGTGGTCGATGGCGTGGAGACCGTGGTGTCCCCCGCAAACAAGGTGGCCAAGGGCATCGTCGAGCTGCCGTTCGCGGCCGTGTCGCGGGCCTGCGACGCGGCGGGCGCGCTCATCGACAAGCTTTAGCCACTACCTGCCAGCGCGGGACGCGATCCCGCCCGTTTCACATCCCGGCGGGCTTCAGCAGCGTGGCGACCACCGCGTGCTGGTACGTGGTGATCTCCCACGGATTGCCGTCCGGATCGGCGAAGTACAGCGACCACGCCACCTGGTGATCCTCGGGCTCCACCGGCCGCTTGAGCTTGCCGACCAGGTGCTGGCGCCAGTCCACGAACTCCTGCGCGCCCACCGACAGCGCGATGACGCTGCGGCACGGCTGCGGCGCCGCCTCGAACAGCGCGATGTGCACGGTGCCCGACGAATTGGTGAGCGTCAGCGGCCCCCCCTCGGCCCAGAACTCGAGCTCGGGCATGCGCGTGAAGCCCATCACATCGCCGTACCACTGCTCCGCCTGGTTGCGGTTGGCGGCGTACAGGTGGATGTGGTCGATGCGGTCGAAGGCGGGGATCATGGCGTCTCGTCTGGTGAGCGGGTTTCCAACGGGGCAGCAAGCATCGCGCCCGCTCCGCGTGGCGCCCGAAGGCGCCGCCGCACCAGTCTACTTGCCCTCGAGCGGGTCGTGCCCCCAGTTCATGAGCGACCAGCGCCAACGCGTGTTGCGCACGTCGCCGGCGGGCTTCTGCGCCAGGTGGCGATGGACGTAGCCCACCACCTTGCGAATGTGCGCGATGTCGGCCTCGTCGAGATCGGCCTCGGCCTTGCGCAGCAGTTCCACGATGCGCCGGCCCGAATGGTGTCCCACCGACTCGTGGCCCTCGCCGTGCGTGATGCCCACGGCACGTGACTCACCGGTCGCCAACCGTTTTTCCAGCGTGGCGGGCGTCATGTTGACGGCCGCCTTGAAGTGACGGCGCACGGCATCCGGATCATCCGCAGCGGTGGGCATCTCACCGGGCCTTGTGCAGCGCTTCGGCGCGATGCACCGCCGGCTTGCCCGACTTGTCGCTGCGCACCTTCACCTCGGGATGCGAGGGCGAGGCCTTGGCCGTGTAGCCCTTGACGTGCGTCTCGCCCGTGACGGTGCCCACCACCGTTCCCCGGGTCATGCCCTGGGACGTGTTCCATTCGACCTTGTCGCCCTTGTTGAACGTCGCCATCTGCCCTCCGCCGCCCGGAACAGCCCGGGCAGCCGGAAATCGGCAAACGGCGTTCCCCGCGACGAGCCGCCGCGTGGCGCGGGCTTCAGCGCGCGAGCGTCACGCGCGCGGCCGTGCGGGCGCGCGAGGTCGCGGCCGCGGCCAGCCAGGCGCTCTGCATCACCTCGAGCTCGGCCAGGTCGGTGACCAGCCGCTTCGGGCCGGCATAGGCGTCGAACACCGCGCGGTGCCCGGCCAGCGACATCGAGCCATCGAGGTCGTAGTAGGAGCGCACCCAGCCCAGCAGGTGCTCCAGGTGCTCGTCCTGCTCGCGCTTGGTGCGGTACTTGTGCGGCTCCCAGGGGCGCGAGCGGCAGTTGGCGATGCACACCGCCTCGCCGGGCTCCAGGAAGATGAGCTGCGGCCCGTTGGGCAACGCGGCCTCCGCCAGGTCGCCGTAGCAGCCGTCGATGATCCAGTCGTCGGACTCGCGGCAGAACTGCTCGAGATCGGCGAACACCAGTTCGTCGGGCCTCTGGACGGCCACCCGGTCGGGCTCCCACACCAGGGTGTCGAGATCGAGCATCGGCATGCGCTGCGTGCGGGCAAGCGAACGCGCGAGCGTCGATTTGCCCGATCCGGCGTTTCCGAGAATGACGATTCGCATCCGGCAGGGCGTGTGGTGGCAACCGCCGGATTGTCCTCGACCGCGACCTGGAAGTCATCCATTCATTCCGCGGGTTTTGCCTGACGCGCAACTCTCCGGGCGACTTGGAGCTGTCGGCGTCCTGTCACCCCCTTGTCACACCCGCCCTCCACGATCCGCCGGTTGTCACAAGAAGAGGGACCTGCACCATGAACACCATCGTCGGCGCCGCGCCCCTGCCCGGCGGCCAGGCGGCCCCCAGCCGCCCCCGCCTCGCGAGTTCGTCAACGGCTTCCACGACACCGCCACCGCGGTGGCGACGGTGATCTACACCAACTCGCTGCCGCCGCAGGTGGCCGTGATGTGGCCGGGGCTGTTCAACTTCCTGGGCGTGCTGGTGTCGAGCGGGGCGGTCGCCTTCGGCATCATCTCGCTGCTGCCGGTCGAGCTGATCCTCCAGGTGGGCTCGGGCGCCGGCTTCGCGATGGTGTTCGCGCTGCTGATCGCCGCCATCATGTGGAACCTGGGCACCTGGGCGCTGGGCCTGCCGGCGTCGTCGTCGCACACGCTGATCGGCTCGATCATCGGCGTGGGCGTGGCCAACGCGCTGATGCACGGCCGCGACGGCACGAGCGGCGTCGACTGGTCGCAGGCGATCAAGATCGGCTACTCGCTGCTGCTGTCGCCGCTGGTGGGCTTCGCCTTCGCCGCGCTGCTGCTGCTGCTGGCGCTGCGCACCTTCGTCAAGAACAAGGCGCTGTACGAGGCGCCCAAGGGCAGCGAGCCGCCGCCGCTGTGGATCCGCGCGCTGCTGATCCTCACCTGCACGGGCGTGTCGTTCTCGCACGGCTCCAACGACGGCCAGAAGGGCATGGGCCTGATCATGCTGATCCTGGTGGGCACGGTGCCCATCTCGTACGCCCTGAACCGCGCGATGCCGGTCGACCAGACCGCGCAGTTCGCCACCCTCGCGCACGTGGCGCAGGCGTCGCTGGAGAGGACGGCTCCCGGCGCGGCGCCCGCCGATGCGCGCGCCACGCTGTCGCACTACGTGCGCACCAAGGCCGTCGAGCCGACCACGCTGCCGGCCCTGGCCGCCGTCGCCGGCTCCATCGGCGACCAGGTGCAGCAGCACGACACGCTGGCCAAGGTGCCGGCCGCGTCCGTGGCCAACGTCCGCAACGACATGTACCTGGCGTCGGAGTCGATCCGCCTGCTGGACAAGGACGCGCACGTCACGCTCGACGCCGAGACCCACACGCACCTGATGGCGTTCAAGAACCAGATCGACGCCGCCACCAAGTTCATCCCGCTGTGGGTGAAGGTGGCCGTGGCCATCGCGCTGGGCCTGGGCACGATGGTGGGCTGGAAGCGCATCGTGGTCACCGTGGGCGAGAAGATCGGCAAGACGCACCTCACCTACGCGCAGGGCATGTCGGCCGAGCTGGTGGCGATGCTCACCATCGGCGCGGCCGACAGCTTCGGCCTGCCGGTGTCCACCACGCACGTGCTGTCGTCCGGCGTGGCCGGCACGATGGCGGCCAACCGCTCGGGCCTGCAGTGGTCGACGATCCGCAACCTCGCCATGGCCTGGGTGCTGACGTTGCCGGCGGCCATCCTGCTGTCGGGTTCGCTGTACTGGCTGTTCACGA
>JACMOG010000293.1 GCA_014378125.1 Vitreoscilla sp.
CGCTGATCATGCAGCAGTCCGACATCGGCGCCATCAGCGAGTCGATCAAGGACTGCCTGCGCTGCGGCAAGTGCAAGCCGGTGTGCGCCACGGACGTGCCGCGCGCCAACCTGCTGTACAGCCCACGCAACAAGATCCTGGCCACCTCGCTGCTGATCGAGGCCTTCCTGTACGAGGAGCAGACGCGCCGCGGCGTGTCGCTGCGCCACTGGGAGGAGTTCGAGGACGTGGCCGACCACTGCACGGTGTGCCACAAGTGCCTGTCGCCGTGCCCGGTGGACATCGACTTCGGCGACGTGTCGATGAACATGCGCAACCTGCTGCGCAAGATGGGCCAGAAGACGTTCCGCCCCGGCAATGCCGCGGCCATGTTCATGCTCAACGCGACGAATCCGCAGACGATCAAGATCGCGCGCGCCGCGATGGTGGGCGTGGGCATGAAGGTGCAGCGCGTGGCCAACGACGTGCTCAAGATCGCCGCGCGCCACCAGACCGCCGCGCCTCCGGCCACCGTCGGCGCCGCCACGGTCAAGGAACAGGTGATCCACTTCATCAACAAGAAGATGCCGGGCAACCTGCCCAAGAAGACGGCGCGCGCGTTGCTGGACATCGAGGACAAGAACTACGTCCCGATCATCCGCGACCCGAAGACGACGACGTCCGAGACCGAGGCCGTCTTCTACTTCCCGGGTTGCGGCTCCGAGCGCCTGTTCTCGCAGGTGGGCCTGGCCACGCAGGCCATGTTGTGGCACGCCGGCGTGCAGACGGTGCTGCCGCCGGGCTACCTGTGCTGCGGCTTCCCGCAGCGCGGCTCGGGCCAGTTCGACAAGGCCGAGGAGATGATCACCGACAACCGGGTGCTGTTCCACCGCGTGGCCAACACGCTGAACTATCTCGACATCAAGACGGTGGTGGTCAGCTGCGGCACCTGCTACGACCAGCTGCAGGGCTACAAGTTCGAGGACATCTTCCCGGGCTGCCGCATCATCGACATCCACGAGTACCTGCTCGAGAAGAACATCAAGCTCGAGTCCGGCAACGGCTACCTGTTCCACGATCCGTGCCACAGCCCGATGAAGCTGCAGGATCCGATGAAGACGGTGAAGGCGCTCGTCGGCGACGCCGTGGTCAAGAGCGCGCGCTGCTGCGGTGAATCGGGCACGCTGGGCGTCACGCGCCCCGACATCTCCACGCAGGTGCGCTTCCGCAAGGAAGAAGAGCTGCGAAAGGACGAGGTGGCGCTGCGCGCCGTGCAGGCCGAGAAGGGCCTGGCCGCGCCGGACGCCGATCTCAAGATCCTGACGTCGTGCCCCAGCTGCCTGCAGGGCCTGTCGCGCTACGGCGAAGACCTGAAAAGCGGCCTGCTGGAGGCCGACTACATCGTCGTCGAGATGGCGCGCAAGATCCTGGGCGAGAACTGGATGCCCGAGTACGTGAAGCGCGCCAACGCGGGCGGCATCGAGCGCGTGCTGGTGTAAAAATAAGGCTCATCGCCGGATTGAAGGGGTCAGGCCCCTGCGGCGCCAGACCCCTTCAATTCGGCGAGGAATGCCGCACACAGCGTCTCGAAATCGTCGGCATTGAGAGCGATGCGCTCGCCGGCATCCAGTCTCAGCACGGGCGCATTCGCGGTCAGCATGCCACCGTGCGCCAGCAGGGAGGCCGCCAGCAGCCGCACCTCGGCGCGCGCCCCGCCGGCACTCGCGCCCCCCGCGAAGCGTGCGTCCAGCGCGATCAGCAGGTTGTTGAAAAATGCCGGCTCGAACGCCGCCAGCGCGGCGTCGATGCGCGTCAGGCTCATGCCCGAGGCCTTGGACGCGGCGCCCACCAGGTCCCGGTAGGCCTGGATCTGCGCGGCGATCTCGGCGCGGGCGGCCTCCATCTGGGCCGCCAGACGTGGCGTTTCGAGGGGGCCGTCGGTCATCCGTCAATCCAGCGCCAGGTGCCGTTCCTTGATCAACGCATGCCAGAAGGTGGTTTCCTTCTGGATGAAGGCCGCCAGCGCGGGCCCGTCGGTGGGCGCCACCTCGAGGCCGAAGGCCTCCAGGAGGGCCTTGACGTCGGGCGTGAGGATGGCCTTGCGCATCTCGGTGGTGAGGCGCGTGGCGATGTCGGGTGGCGTTCCCTTGGGCGCGAACAGGCCCTGCCAGGCGATGGCCTCGAAGTCCTTCAGCGGGCCGTTGCCGCCCACCTCGGACAGCGTGGGCACGTCGGGCAGCAGCGCGATGCGGTGCTTCGTGAGGACGGCCAGCGC
>JACMOG010000294.1 GCA_014378125.1 Vitreoscilla sp.
CGGTCGTCATCGTCGGCCGCCGCAAGCCGATGCTCGTCGGCGTGCCGTTGACCTCCAAGCACAACGACAACGAACCACAGGTGCCCGTCGGCACTGGTCCGTGGGATCGCGAGGGCCGTCCCAGCTACGCCAAGATCGAGCGCATCCTCGACGTCGACCCGAGCCAGGTCCGCCGCGAGGGGGCGATCCTCAGCCGCGCTCACTACGACGCCGTCGTCGCAGCCCTCCGCCGCGGCAGCTGACGCCGGTGTCAGCATGTTCGGGGGTGTTCACCCCGCTGTGTGCTGACCTTGGTGCGCTCAGTCTGCGCGGGCCAGGGCCAGGATCTCGTCCTCGGTCATGCCGCCGGGCGGCGTCCGGGTGGCGGCCAACCGGTTGGCGATGCCCTGGAGCGTCTCGTTCAGCGGAGTCGGCACGCCGTGGAGTCGGCCGAGGGGCACGATCTCGCCGTTGAGGTGGTCGGTCTCGATCGAGCCGACGCCGCGCGCGAGGCTCTGCCAGGACGATCCGCCGCCGCGACGTCCACCGACCTCGTCCAGTGGTGTGCCCGCCTGGCGCCTGCGGTGCCCGGCGTCGACCTGCCCGGCTGCCGCGCCTCTGGCCTGGTGGCCGGCAATGGCCGTTCGGTGCACGGCGTGCCGCTGTGGTCCAACGACGTGGTGCCCGCCGGCGGCACGCCGCGCTTCAAGGTGCTGCTGCTGGGCGGCATCCACGGCGACGAGCTGGCGTCGGTCACGCTGGCCTTCGACTGGATCGCCCGCTCGCACGGCGTGCAGGCCGGCGCGATGCCGCATCCGTCCCGGACCGCCCGCCCCACCATCGCCCACGTGGCCTGGCTCTTCGTGCCGCTGCTCAATCCCGACGGCCTGCTGCACTCGCCGTCCACGCGCGTCAACGCCCACGGCGTCGACCTGAACCGCAACTTCCCCACCGCCGACTGGGAGCGCGACGCGCAGCCTTACTGGATCAAGCGCACCGGCAAGGATCCGCGCCGCTTCCCGGGCCTGCGGCCGCTGTCGGAGCCGGAATCGCGCTGGCTGCTGGCGCAGATCGACCAGTTCCATCCCGACCTCATCGTGTCGGTGCACGCGCCCTACGGCCTGCTCGATTTCGACGGCCCGCCGCCCGCGCCGCGCCGCCTGGGCAGCCTGCAGCTGGATCCGGTGGGCGTGTATCCCGGCTCGCTGGGCAACTACGGCGGCCTGGTGAAGAACGTGCCGGTGATGACGCTGGAGCTGAAGAACGCGCGCGCCATCTCCCCGGGCGAGCTGTCGGCGATGTGGAGCGACCTGCAGCGCTGGCTCAACGAGCAGATGACCAACCCGGGCGTGCAGGCCAGCGCGCAGCGCAGCCCGGTGCCCGGCACGAAGACGATCGGCACGCCGGGGCGCGTTGACTGAGTGCCCGCTTCGGGGGGTTCCCGGAGATGTGGCTGTCGAGCGACCGCGGCGACGCGAAACCGATGCTGGCGCCGCCGTCCAGGCAGGCGGGTAGGCCTGCCGCCTGCCAGGAGGCCGGGTCGCGCCCCGGGCATCCGTCCGCCGTCGCGGCGAGTCGTCCCTTCAACTGCCGCATCCTCGCCGCCATGACCGAGCCGTCCTCCCCGATCTCGCCCGATTCCTCCCGCCGTCGACGCCCCTGGCGCGTGCTTGCCGCCGCCGGCGCGTTGCTGGCCTTCGTGGGCTCGGCGATGGCCGGCGCGGGACTGGGCGTGATCAACGCCGTCGCGTCGGTTCGTGGCCACCAGGGCCCGGCCAACCTGGCGTACGGCCCGGGCGACCGCCAGCGCTTCGACGTCTATGTGCCCGGCAACTCGCTGGACGAGGCCGACAAGGCCAGCGGTTCGCCGCTGGTCATCTTCATCTACGGCGGCTCGTGGAACATGGGCAGCCGCAGCGACTACCGCTTCGCCGGCGAAGCCCTGGCGGCCCAGGGATTCACGGTGATGGTGGTGGACTACCGGCTGTACCCCGAGGTGCGCTATCCGGACTTCCTCAAGGACTGCGCGCAGGCCGTGGGCTACGGCCTCGGGCACGCGCGCGAAATGGGCGCCGACCCGCGCCGGGTCTTCCTGTACGGCCACAGCGCCGGCGCCTACAACGTGGCCATGCTGGCGCTCGATCCGCGCTGGCTGCGCGCGGTGGGGCATTCGCCCGACGAGCTCGCCGGCTGGGTGGGCCTCGGGGGGCCGTACAACTTCCTGCCGATCGGCGATCCGGGCGTCAGGCTCGTGTTCGACTGGCCCGACACCTTGCCCGACACCCAACCCATCCAGCACGTGGACGACCTGGCCAAGCCGCTGCCCGCCTTCATCGGCGCGGCGGTGCACGACAAGGAGGTCTATCCCGAGCAGAACAGCATTCCGCTGGTGGAACGCATGCAGGCTCGCGGCACGACGGTCACGTTCAAGACCTACGAGCATGTGAACCACGCGTTGCTGGTGGGCTCGCTGCAATGGCCGCTGACGGCCTTCGCGCCGGTGCTGGGCGATACCGCGGCGTTCATCCGCGAGGCCGCGCCGGTGGCCCGGCCCGCGGTCGCCACGGTCCGCTAGTCCGCGCGCACTTCCCGCCATGCGACCCAGATCGCGCCGCACGTCATCAGCATGGCCAGCGGGCTCCAGTCCCATGGCGTGGGAAACGTGATCGTCACGCCCGCTGGCGACGTCGCCATCGCCAGCAACATCAGGAAGTAGCCCCCGATGGCGCCGCCGATGGCCCAGCGCCACTGGCGTGCGCGGCGCGCCTGGCCCTGGCGTTCGGCCACCAGCGCGCGGGCCACCACGATCGGCGCCATCGGCGCGGGCCGGCGCGGCGCGGCCAGGGCGCGGTTGGCGTGCTCGACGGCCGCCATGGTGCGGGCGACGAAGCCGTCGTCGGCCAGGGGCTCGGGCGCGCTGGCGCGCAGCAGCGCGTCGAGCGAGTCGTCGAGCGAGTCATCGTGGCGGTCGGGTTCGATCATGCGGCCTCCGGGTTCCAGGCGCCCAGCAACTGGCGTAGCCGCTGCTTGGCCCGGTCGAGATGGGACTTCAGGGTGCCCAGCGGCAAGCCGAGCACCTGCGCGGCCTCGGCGTGCGACAGGTCGAGATGGAAGCAGTGCACGACGGCCAGCCGCTGGATCTCGCTGAGCGCCTGCAACGCTCGTTCAACGTCGCGCACCAGGCCCTCGGCAGGCCGCGGGTCGTGCGACGGGCCCGCGTCGGCCTCGGGCTCGCACCACTCCCGCGGCAGCTGCGGGCGGCGCACGTGCTGCAGGAAACGCGTCAGCGCGATGCGGTGCAACCAGGTGGCCAGGCGCGCGTCGCCGCGAAACTCGGCCAGGTGCAACCAGGCTTGCACGAAGGTCTCCTGCGCCAGGTCGTCGGCCAACGCGGCGTCGCCGTGCGCCAGGCGACGCAGCTGCAGGCGCACGCGCGACTGGTGCGCGCGCACGAGGCGTGCGAACGCGTGGCGGTCGCCCTGGCGCGCCCGCGCGAGCCAGATCGCCAGTTCCGCTTCGGCGCGTGCGTTCTCGTCGAACAGCATGGGGCCGCGAACCACGTCAACGGGTCATTGAAGATCGATGGCGGACGGCTCGTCCTGCAGGGGACGCTGCGGCTCCAGCCGCAGCGCGATCAGCTGTGCCACCCCGATGCACAGCGGGATCAGGCCGCAGGCCCAGATGCCGCGATCTAAACCGAGCAGCGCTCCCAGGAAGGCGCAGGTGCCCACGCCGGCGCCCACGAGCGTCAACGCCCGCATCAGCGCCGAGCCGGCCCGCTGCGGCGAGCGCAGCATCTCGCGCGGCACCGGCAGGCCCTTCTCGAGCAGGTCGACGATCGTCTTGTGCTTGCGCTCCTGGTACCGAAAGGCGAAGTTGAGCGCGAACACCACGATGAACAGCGGCATCAGGATTGCGGCAAGCGGGATCAGCAGCTGGGGGCTGAGCAGGTGGGAGATGGGATCCATGGGGTCGTCCGGTTGGCGGCGAGGGGGGTGATGTTCCTTGGATGCGCGCAAGCCGCCGCCCGGATGCACCGCGACGACATCATTTTCGTCAGCAGGACTGATACTTCCAATTTCGCGTCTTGCCCTCGGCGATCCACGCCACCGCCTGGACGATGCGCGACGCCCGCGTGGCCTCGCGCCTGGCCTCCCCGACCCAGTCGACGTATTCGCGCTGCTGCGCGGCCGTCAAGACGTCGAAGCGCGTGCGCGCGCCGGCACGGGACTGCAGGGCGGCGGCCAGGCCCTCGGGCACCGACGGCGCCTCGCGCGTCACGCGCGGGGCCGGCGGCGCGGCCGCCTTGTCGTCTTTCTCGGCGAGCCAGGCCGCGCGCGCCGCAACGATCACCTTGCGCAGCGCGGTGGCCGAGGGCAGGCCGGCCAGCGAGCAGGTAGAACGGATGGCGCCACTTGATGGCCTCGGTCACGTCGGGCAAGGCGGCATGCATGGCCTCGCGCACGAAGGCCAGGGGTTCCCGGGCGAACGGCGCGGCGTGGGCGATGTAGTCGTCCACGCGGGGCTCGCGCGAGTCGATGGCGGCTTTCTTGGTGGGCATGGCACGGGGTGGGTCTGGCGAAGGTGCGAGCACTTTAGGACGGGCGCCGGCCCGACGGCAAGAGCGCTGACCCGCGTTCGCTCGCGTCGGGGTACGCGTCTTGCCGCTGAAGCGGCCTGTGCCGAAGCGAGAACGCCATGACCAAGCAGACCGATGATCCCGGCTATCCCCGGCCGCCCTTCGAAAGACAGAGGCAGGCCAGGCCCGGCCTGGCCTGGCGCATGCAGCCGCGGACGGGCCGCTGACATGGCACCCCGTGACCGCCCCGAAGCGACGGCCGTCACCCGCGACGCGTTCGTTCGCGTGCGCGGCGCGCGCGAGCACAACCTGAAGGACGTGGACGTGGCCATCCCGCGCGACGCGCTGGTGGTGTTCACCGGCGTGTCGGGCTCCGGCAAGTCGTCGCTCGCGTTCGGCACCATCTACGCGGAAGCCCAGCGACGCTACTTCGAGTCGGTGGCGCCGTACGCGCGGCGCCTCATCGACCAGGTGGGCGTGCCCGACGTCGACGAGATCTCCGGCCTCCCGCCCGCCGTGGCGCTGCAGCAGTCGCGCGGCACGCCGGGCGCGCGTTCGTCGGTGGGCAGCGTGTCGCAGCTGTCCAGCCTCGTGCGCATGCTCTATTCGCGCGCCGGCACCTACCCGCCGCGCCAGCCCATGCTCTACGCGGAAGATTTCTCGCCCAACACCGCCCAGGGCGCCTGTCCCAACTGCCATGGCCTGGGCCGCGTGTTCGAGGTCACCGAGCAGACGATGGTGCCCGACCCGTCGCTGTCGATCCGCGAGCGTGCCATCGCCTCGTGGCCCCCGGCCTGGCACGGCCAGAACCTGCGCGACATCCTTGTCACGCTGGGTCATGACGTCGACCGCCCGTGGCAGGACCTGCCGAAGAAGGATCGCGACTGGAACCTGTTCACCGACGAGCAGCCCACCGTGCCCGTGTACGCCGGCTTCACGCCCGCCGAGACCAAGGCCGCGCTCAAGTCGAAGATGGAGCCCAGCTACCAGGGCACGTTCATGGGCGCGCGCAAGTACGTGCTGCACACGTTCGCCACCACGCAGAGCGCGCTGATGAAGAAGCGCGTGTCGCGCTACATGATCGGCGGGCTGTGTGCCGTGTGCGAGGGCAAGCGGCTCAAGCGCGAGGCGTTGTCGGTGACGTTCGCCGGGGCCGACATCGGCACGCTGGGGCAGATGTCGCTCGACCAGGTGGCCGAGCTGCTGGCCCCGGCGGCCGGGGGGCGCTTCGACCTCGCGCGTGACGCGCCGGCGCCCACGCGCGCGCAGTCCCGCGCGGACACGGCGCGTCGCGTGGCCGCGGGCGGCCCCGCGCATGCGGCCGCGCCCGACGTGCGCCGCAGGCCCGACCTGTCCGAGGAGAAGCGCATCGCGGCCCAAC
>JACMOG010000295.1 GCA_014378125.1 Vitreoscilla sp.
CTGCCCCCGGGCGCCGCCGCGCCAGGCCTGCGGCAGGCCGCGGGGACCCACCGTCAGCGCAAGGCCCTTGGGGCGCGCGCCGTCCGTGACCAACGCCGTGGCGCGCGCCAGCAGCGCGTCCACGGTGAAGTCGACCGGTGCCAGCACCAGCTTGCCCGCGTCGATCTTGGACAGGTCGAGGATGTCGTTGATGATGTCGAGCAGATGCATCGCCGCGTCGCCCACCTTGGCCAGGCGGTCGGCCGTGACCGGCTCGTGCTCGTCGCGCAGCATCAGGTGCGTGAGTCCGATGATCACGTTCATCGGCGTGCGGATCTCGTGGCTCATGTTGGCGAGGAAGGCCGACTTGGCCTGCGCCGCGTCCTCGGCCACGTCGCGCGCGGCCACCAGCTCCAGGTTGAGGGTCTCCAGGTCGGCCTGCGTGCGCTTGGTGGTGGTGATGTCGGAGGCCAGCACGAAGAAGCCGCGCACGCCACCGCGCAGCACATCGGGGATGTATTGCACCTCCCAGATGCCGAAGCGGCCGTCGGCGTTCACCTCCTCGCTCTCGAACTTCTGCGGCACGCCCTGCAGCGCCCCCTGCGAATGCGTCAGCCGCTCGGGCGAGCGATCCTCGCCGAAGATCTCGGTGGTCGTCTTGCCCAGCACCTGGTCCAGCGACTTGCCGAACCAGTCGCAATACACGCGGTTGGCGAAACGGCAGCGCTGGTCGCTGTCCCAGTAGGCCACGCGCACCGGCAGGTTGTCGGCGATGCCGCGCGTGAACGACTCGGCCTGGATCAGCTTGCTGTTGAGCTCCTGCAGGCGGCGCTCGCTGCGGCGCATCTCGGTGACATCGGTGGCGATGAAGAAGTAGCCGCGGATGTCGCCGTCGACGACGTCGGGCAGGTGGTAGATCCAGAAGTTGCCGATGCGATTCTCGGCGCCGCGCATCTCGGCCGGCGTGCCCATGGCCTCGCCGCGCAGCACCTTGTCGATGACCTCCTCGTTGGACTGCAGCAGGACGTCGCCCACCGACTCGCGGCCGTCGCGACCCAGCACCTCGTCGCGCGTCTTGCCGAACCAGTTGAGCCACGCGCGGTTGGCGAACTGCACCTTGCGGTCGCGATCGACGTAGGCCAGCAGCGTGGGCTGGTGGTCGGTCATCGTCTGCGCGAAGTTCTCGCTCTCGATGCGCGCGGCCACCGCGGCTTCGAGCTCGCGCGTGCGGTCGTGCACCAGTTCCTCGAGGCGGTCGCGATGGCGCTCGAGTTCGGCGGCGGCACGCTTGCGCTCCGCGATGTCGCGCAGCACGCCCAGCACGGCGGGCCGGCCCTGGTACTCGGTGCGATTGGCCACCAGCTCGAACTCGGCCAGGCTGCCGTCGTGGCACAGGAAGCGCACCTCGTAAGTGCGCAGCGGCTCCGGCCCCGCGGTCGTGCGGCCGCGGAATCGATCGTTCCACACTTGCAGCAGGTCGGGTGCGACCACGCGCTCGAACGGCAGGCCGCTGAACTCCTCGCGGGTGTAGCCCAGCCGCTCGAGCAGCAGCCGGTTGGCGTAGACGAAATGGAAATCCTGGGCCACGAACACGCCGTCGGCCAACGCATCCATGAGCGTGCGGTTGGTGCTCTCGCTCACGCGCAGCGCCTCTTCCACGCGACGCGCCTCGGTGACGTCGGTCATCGACAGCAGACCCCCGGTGACCGTCCCCGAGCCGTCACGCACCGGTTCGCAGTTGACGTCGAGCCAGCGGATGCCGTCGGCCACGGGCATGCCCAGCAGCGCGTGGCGCACGGGTCGGCCCGTGGCCAGGACGACGGCGATGGGAATCTGGTCGGCCGGCAGCACGGCGCCATTCAGGTCGAGCGGCTGCCAGTCGGATACGGTGTTTCGACGCAGTTGGTCGAAGGTGGATTCGAGCAGGCGTTCGGCGGCCGGGTTGATGCCCTTCAGGCGCGCCTGGTCGTCGAAGATCATCACGCCCTCGGTGAGCGACTCGACCATCGTCCGGTAGCGCTCCTCGCTGCCCCGCAGCGCGGCCATGGCGGCGCGCTGGCGCGAGATGTCGTGCAACACGCCCAGCATGGCCGGACGACCGGCCCAGTCGGTGCGCGTGGACGACACCGCCAGGTGGCGCACGCGCCCATCGGGCAGCGTGAGCCGGTACTCGCTGTAGTCTTCCTCGATGCGGCCGGCCACGATGGCCGCGAGCGTCTCGGCGGGCCGCTGGCGCTCGTCGCCGGGCACCAACGACGCCGGATCGGCGCCCACCAGCGCGGCTGGTTCGCGCCCGAGCATGCGCGCGGCACGCGCGTTGGCGTAGGCGATGCGGTCGTCCTGCAGGACGATGACTCCCGCGGCCAGGCTGCCGATCACCCGGCCCAGTGCGGCTTCGTCGGCCGCGAGACCTTCTGGTTCGCTCATCTGCTTGACACTCCCTGGGCCGCCCGATCCAGGCATCGGCTCATTGGCCGGGCCTTGTCCAGGACAGCGTGCAGGCCAGTTCACTCCGATGCCCACGCCATGTCAAGCCACACAACCCTCTTCTTGAGCGCCCTTACAACGCGGCCTGGACGATCATCCGCGCGGGCACGCAGACCCGCTGGAACCGGCGGTTAGCCGTAGTAACGGGTTACTACGGCGCACGGTGTCAGGCCTCGCGCCGCAGCAGGTAGACGGTGAAGCCCGTGCGGCCACCGTCCTGCCACGAGCGCCCGAGACGCCACTGCGCGGCGTGGGCCATGCGCAGGAACTGGCTGGGCGAGTACTTGTAGCAGTTCTCGGTGTGGATGGTCTCGCCCTGCGCGAACGCGAACGTGCGCCCACGCACCCGCACCTCGTGGGCGCGCTGGCTCACCAGGTGCATCTCGATGCGGCCGTGCTGCAGGTCGTGGCGGGCCTGGTGGCGGAAGACGCGACGGTCGAAGTTGCCGTCCAGCTCGCGGTTGATGCGGTCGAGCAGGTTGAGGTTGAACGCCGCCGTCACGCCGGCGGCGTCGTCGTACGCGGGGATCAGCAGCGCCCGATCCTGCGTGGTGTCCACGCCGATCAGCAGGCGCGAGCGCGGGCCCAGCGTGCGCCCCAGCTGGGTCATCAGGTCGACGGCCGCGTCGGGCGTGAAGTTGCCGATGGTCGAGCCCGGGAAGAAACCCAGGTTGCCGGCGTTGTCGCCCGCCGCGCGGTCCATCGACGGCAGCGCGAATGGCTGCGTGAAGTCGGCCACCACCGGCTGCACCGCCAGGCGGGGGAAGTCGCGCGCCAGGCCGGCGGCGGCGTCGCGCAGGAAGTCGGCCGAGATGTCCACCGGCACGTAGCGCACGAGCGAGCCCATGGCCGCCAGCAGCAGGCGCGTCTTGCGGCTGGAGCCGCTGCCGATCTCCACCAGGCTGTGGACGCCGCCGATCTCGCTTTCCAGCTCCGGCGCGAGGCCGGCGAGCAGGCGCGTCTCGGTGCGCGTGGGGTAGTACTCGGCAACCTCGGTGATCTCCTCGAAGATCTCGGAACCGCGACGGTCGTAGAGCCAGATGCTGGAAATGTGCTTCTGGTCGTCGTCGAGACCGTCGAGCACGTCGGACTCGAACTGTGGATCGACGCGATAGGCCGGCGTCAGCGGCGTGACGTTGTAGCGCGTGGACAACTCGGCCGGCCGTTCGGCGTTCGACCACTGGGTGTCTGGTTTCATGCATCCTCCGCGAGGCGCAGCCCGCTGAACTGCCAGCGCTGCCCGGGTTGAAAGAAATTGCGATAGCTGGCCCGCAGGTGGTTGCGCGGCGAGGCGCATGAGCCTCCGCGCAGCACGTACTGGCCGTTCATGAACTTGCCGTTGTATTCGCCCACCGCGCCCGGCGCGGTGCGGAATCCGGGATAGCCCACATAGGGACTGGACGTCCACTCCCACACGTCGCCGAACATCTGCTGCAGGCCTCGGCCACTGGCCGGCGCCGCGCGCCACAGGCCCTGCTCGACGAAGTTGCCCTCGATGGGCACGTCGCGCGCGGCGCGCTCCCACTCGAACTCGGTGGGCAGGCGCTTGCCGGCCCAGCGCGCGTAGGCGTCGGCTTCGAAGAAGCTCACGTGCGTGACGGGCGCGTCGGGCTCGCGCGCGCGCAGGCCGTCCAGCGACATCTGCTGCGGCGGCGAGCCCGGGGCGCCGTCTTCCCAGTACAGCGGCGCCTGCCAGCGCTGCGCCTGCACGGTGTCCCAGCCATCCGACAGCCACAGCTGCGCGTCGGCGTAGCCGCCGGCGTCGATGAAGGCCTGCCACTCGCGATTGGTGACCGCTCGCGACGCGAGTCGGAATGGCCGCAGCGTGGCGGCATGGCGCGGCGACTCGTTGTCGAAGGCGAAGGCCGCGCCGTGGTGCCCCGTCTCCCCCTGGCCGCCATCGAACGCGATCCACTCGGGCGCGGACGCCGCCGACTCGGCGGGCGCCGCCGGCGCCGCCACGCCGCCGCGCACCGCGGGCCGCAGCGGGGTTTGCGCGAACAGGTGCAGCAGGTC
>JACMOG010000296.1 GCA_014378125.1 Vitreoscilla sp.
CGCGGCCAGGCCCGCAAGAGCCCCGGCACCACGCCCCCCACCGTCCTGCGCCTGGCCGAGCTCAGCGTCTCGCTGCAGGCGCTGCGCACGCACTGGATGCAGGTGGCCGCCGAGGTGGACGCGCTGCCCGCGGACGGAATGAGTCAACTGAGCCGCATCGGCTGGTCGCTGAAGTTCAACGCGCTCAAGACCGACGCCGCCGAGCGCACGCCGCGGATCGTGCACGGCGCGCTGCAGATCGTGGGCATCCTCGGCTACAAGAACGACACCCCGTTCAGCCTCGGCCGCCACTACCGCGACGCGCTGTCGGCCGCGCTGATGATCTCCAACGACCGCATCGCCGCGCAGAGCGCGAACCTGCTGCTCGTGTTCAAGGACGACCAGGAATGAACGCTTTCTCAACCGACGCCTACGATCCCGCGGCCTTCCGCGCCGGCCTCGTCGAGCACGGCTTCATCATCCCCACCGGCGTGAAGGGCGGCGACGGCCACACCGCCAAGTACGAGGACATCCTCGAGCGCTTCGACGCCCACGTGATGCGCACCGCCGAAGGCGACGGCGCCGAGGCGCTGCACTTCCCGCCCATCGTGGCGCGCACGCTCATCGAACGCCTGGGCTACCTCGGCAATTTCCCGCAGCTGGTGGGCAGCATCCACAGCTTCTTCGGCGACGACGCCGCCGCGCGCGAGCTTGCCGCGCTGGCCGACGCCGGCGCGCGCTGGGAGCACCTGCTGGAGCCGGCCGAGACGATGCTGCTGCCGGCCGCCTGCTATCCCGTCTACCCGATCTTCAGCGGCCTGCTGCCCGAGGGCGGCCGGCTGGTGACGGTGCGCAACTGGTGCTTCCGCCACGAGCCTTCCGACGAGCCCACCCGGCTGCAGTCGTTCCGCATGCGCGAGTTCATCCGCGTGGGCGCGCCCGAGGCCGTGCCCGAGTGGCGCGACACCTGGCTGCAGCGCGGGCTGGCACTGCTGCAGGGCCTGGGCCTGCCCGCCGAGTCGGACGTGGCCAACGACCCGTTCTTCGGCCGCAGCGGCCGCATGATGGCCGCCAGCCAGCGCGACCAGCGGCTGAAGTTCGAGATCGTCGTTCCCGTGATCTCGGCCGAGAAGCCCACCGCCATCTGCTCGTTCAACTGGCACCAGGAACACTTCACGTCCACCTTCGGCATCCACGGCCGCGACGGCGCCACGGCACACACCGCCTGCCTGGGATTCGGCCTGGAGCGAGTCACGCTGGCGCTCATCAAGACGCACGGCTTCGACCCCGCCCGCTGGCCGGCCGAGGCTCGCGCGCAGCTGTGGTCATGAGCATGGACCTGTCGGGCCGCGACGTCCGCCGCGCCACCGCCCTGCCCGGCCTGGCGGTCGACGGCTACCTGCCGCACGCGCTGCACGGCGGCGACGCGCATTGGCTCGAGAAGAACTGCTACGTCGACCTGTGGATCGAGCTGCTGCACGCGCAAGGCCTCGACCCGCACGCGCTGTGGCCGGCCGCGGTGGCGCTCGACTTCGAGGGCGACCAGTGGACCTTCCTCAAGCCCCCGCACGGCGAGCTGCGCGCGCTGTACGGCATCGACGTGCAGGAGCTCACCGTGTGGCGCCCGCTGTCCGGGCACGCGATCGAGCACCTGGGCGCCGGCCGCCCGCTGAGCATCGAGGCCGACGCATTCTGGCTGCCCGACACCGCCGGCACCGACTACCACCAGAACCACACGAAGACCACGATCGTGCTCAACGAGGTCGACCTCGACGCGCGCCGCATCGCCTACTTCCACAACGCCGGCTACTTCGAGGCGCGCGACGACGACGTCACGCAACTGCTGGCCGGGGGCCCGCTGCCGCTGTACGCCGAGTTCATCCGCACCGATCGTCGCGTGGCGCGTTCCACCGAGGAGCTGCAGATGCTGGCGCTGCAACACCTGGTCGACCACCTCGCGTTCCTGCCGGCGACGAATCCGGTGCGCCGCTTCGCGGCGCGGCTGGCAGATGACCTGCCGCTGCTGCGTGAATACGGGCTGGGGTACTACCACCAATGGGCGTTCGGCACCGTGCGGCAGCTGGGCGCGGCGTTCGAGCTCGCGGCGCGCGGGTTGGCGTGGCAGGGCGCACCAGCCGGCTCGCCGCTGCACGATGCGGCGCGCGCGTTCGACCGCGTCGCGCGGGATTCGAAGACGTTGATCCTGAAGCTGGCGCGGGCGGTGGCGTCGCCGAGGCCGGCAGATCTTTCGCCGTTGCTCGATGGGATGGCGCAGGCGTGGGATGAGGGCATGGCGGCGTTGGACGCGGCCTAGCATCCGTTACCTCGTCATCCTGCGCGAAGTCGCAGGATCTACCGCCGTCGACAGGGCGCCACGGATCTACAACCAGCGACGACCTCGCTGGACACGCCTTGATAAGGCCCGGGACAGAAGACATCCTTCGAATGCCGTGTGCCCTCGCTCGCGAGCGCACGACTTTCGCAAGCATCCACGAATCGGTGCTTGCGACTTGGTCGGACTGAGGTCTGCGAATCCCGGACGACCTACTCCGCGGTCGATAGGGGGGGTCAACGTCAAGTCGAACGCTGGCTGCTTTCGTACAGGTTTGTTCGACACCCGCCCGCACGCGTCGCGACGACACACCGAACCGCAAGGTCCTGAGGGCAGGTGTTGGACAAACCTCGAGGGAGGAAACCGCGGGCCGGGCCGCAGGCCCAGACGACGTTGAGTCGCTATGGCGATAGTGGTCGACGTTCGCGGGTCGCAGGCTGATGCGCGGCCGGCGACCGAGCTTCCTGGTCGGGCAATGCACTCGGCGGGACG
>JACMOG010000297.1 GCA_014378125.1 Vitreoscilla sp.
GCCGCAATGGCCCGGTGCCGATGCGGGCCTCGGTCGGCCGGAGCGGCCTCCCCTGCGACAATAGCGGCACACCGGCGCCGCCGTCCTCCTCGATCCTTCCTGAACCTGTCCCGATGAGCGTCACGCCTCTCGTTCCCACGCCCGCCCTGATCACGCCGCTGTCGCCCTGGCTGCAGGGCGTCGCAGTCGCCGTCGGCGGCGCGGCAGGCTCCTTGCTGCGTTGGCGGCTGGTCGTCGGCTTGGCCGCTCTCGACTGGCCAATCGCGCCCGGCATCCTCGTGGCCAACCTGGTGGGTGGCCTGTGCATCGGCTTCTCCATCGTGGCCTTCGACCGCCTGCCCTCGGAAGGGCTGCGCCTGCTGCTGGTGGTGGGCGTGCTGGGCGGCCTGACCACGTTCTCGTCGTTCTCCGGCGAGTCGCTGGGGCTGATGATCAAGGGCCAGTGGGCCGTCGCCGTCCTGCACACGCTGGTGCACGTCTGCGGCGCGCTGTTCGCCGCGGTCGTGGGCTGGCAGGTCGGCCGCTGGGTGTTCAATTGAGCGCCGACGGCATGGACGACGCGCGCGCTGCCGCCGCCGCCCCGGCGCCAGCGCCGGTGCCAGAACTGGCCGCCACCGAGCTGGGCCCGGACGAACTGCGCCAGGCGCTCGGTCGCTTCGTCACCGGCGTCACCATCGTCACCTGCCGCGACGAGCACGGCGCGCCGGTGGGCCTCACGGCCAACTCCTTCAATGCGCTGTCGCTCGATCCACCGCTGGTGCTGTGGTCGCTGCGCGAGGCCAGCTCCACCATTGACGCGTTCACCAACGCCAGCCACTTCGCCGTCAACGTGCTGGCCGCCGACCAGGTCGACCTGTCGCGTCGGTTCGCGCGCCCCTCCAGCGCCAAGTTCGACTCCGGCCAGTGGTCGGACGGGCAGGGCGGGGCGCCGCTGCTGGCCGGCTGCGTGGCCGTGTTCGAGTGCCGCCGCCGCAGCCACCACCCGGCTGGCGACCACGTGCTGTTCATCGGCGAGGTGGAGCGCATCGGCGGCACGGCCGCCACGCCACTCATCTACCACGGCGGGCACTACCACACGCTCAAGAACGTCGAATAGCCCTGCCGCGGCACCTTGAAACGACTCCGCCGGACCCCATTTGCATGGGAGTTTGAAAGGATTTTCAAGATGCGACTCGACAAGTTGACGACGGCGTTCCAGCAGGCCCTGGCCGATGGCCAGAGCGCCGCCGTGGCACGTGACAACCCGTACGTCGAGCCGGCTCACGTGCTGGCTGCGATGCTGGCGCAGCCGGACGGCCCGAAGTCCCTGCTCGACCGGGCGGGCGCCAATACCGCCGGCCTGAAGGTCGCCATGGACGGCCTCGTCGCCGGGCTGCCCCAGGTGCAGGGCGGCGGCCAGGTGTCGGGCAGCCGCGACCTGGTGCAGGTGCTGCAGCAGGCCGAGAAGGAGGCCGGCAAGCGCGGCGACCAGTTCGTCGCCAGCGAGATGTTCCTGGTGGCCCTGGCCGATTCGAAGACCGACATCGGCGGCGTCGTGCGCGGCCACGGCCCCACGCGCAAGGCGCTCGAGGCCGCCATCGACGCCGTGCGCGGCGGGGCCACCGTCGATTCGGCCGAGGCCGAAGGGCAGCGCGAGGCGCTCAAGAAATACACGCTCGACCTAACCGAGCGCGCGCGCAAGGGCAAGCTGGACCCGGTGATCGGCCGCGACGACGAGATCCGCCGCACGATCCAGGTGCTGCAGCAGGCCGAGAAGGAGGCCGGCAAGCGCGGCGACCAGTTCGTCGCCAGCGAGATGTTCCTGGTGGCCCTGGCCGATTCGAAGACCGAC
>JACMOG010000298.1 GCA_014378125.1 Vitreoscilla sp.
GGCGAAGTAGCGGTCGATGCCGGTGAACAACGCCTCCACCAGCTGGTGCCGGTAGTCGGGGTCGCGCAGCTTGTCTTCTTCCTGCGGGTTGGAGATGAACGCGGTCTCCACCAGGATGGACGGGATGGCCGGCGCCTTCAGCACCGCGAAGCTGGCCTGTTCGACCTGGCCGCGGTGCAGCTTGCCGATCTTGCCCATGCGCGCGAGCACCTCGTCGCCCACGCGCATGCTGTCCTTGATCTGCGCGGTGGTGCTCATGTCGAGCATCGCGCGAATCACCTGCGCGTCCTTCACCTTCACGCTGACGCCGCCGACGGCATCGGACGCGTTCTCGCGGTTGGCCATCCAGCGGGCCGTCGCGCTCGACGCGCCGCCCTGGCTCAGCGCGAACACCGAGGCGCCGCGGGCCTCGGGCGTGAAGAACGCGTCGGCGTGGATGGACACGAACAGGTCGGCCTGCACGCGTTCGGCCTTCTTCACGCGCTCGCCCAGCGGCACGAAGAAATCGGAATCGCGCGTGAGCAGCACCCGCACGCCGGGCTTGGCGTTGAGGCGCTCGCGCAGCTGCAGCGCCACGGCCAGCACGACGTCCTTCTCCTTCAGGCCCGAGGGCCCGATGGCGCCGGGATCCTCGCCGCCGTGGCCGGGGTCGATGGCGATCACCAGCAGGCGGTCGACCTTGCGCTTTTCCTCCGGCGTGAGCGGGCGCGCGTTGAACGGCGCCTGCGTCTCCATGGGCGAGGTGTCGGCGCCGCGCAGCGCGGCGGTGCCGCCATCGGCCACGCGCGGGCCGGCGGGCAGCGGCGCGTCGACGCCGGCCAGGCCCGTGCCCATGCCCGGAGCGCCCGGCGCGCTGGCGCCCGCGGGAATCTTGCCGATGAACTCTCCCAGCGCGTCCTGCACCGACTGCGCGGCGGCCTGCTCGGCCTGCTCCTTGCCGCGCAGCAGCGCGAGCAGCGGATCCGGTTCCTTGAGCGGGTAGAGGTCGAACACCAGCCGGTGCTGGTACGCGGCCACCGGCGCCAGCATGAACTGCTGCGGCGCCACGGCCTGCTTCAGGTCGAGCACCAGGCGCACCACGCGCGGCTGGTTCTGCCCCACGCGCACGCCGGCGATGAACGGGTCGTCGGAGCGCACCTTGCCCACCATGTCGCGCAGGGCGGGGCTCAGCTCCAGGTTGTCGATGTCGACGACGAGGCGGTAGGGGTTGTCGGCGACGAAGTTGCGCGCCACGAGAGGCTGGTCGCTCTCGATCGTGACGCGGGAGTAGTCGGCCGCGGGCCAGATGCGGACGGCGACGATGGACGCGCCGAACGCGAGGTCGGTGGCGCCAAGGCACAGCACGAGGCTGCCGCCGCGCAGCAACGCATCTCTTCTCTTCATGAACCCATATTCTCAAGCAATTGCAGCCCCACGGGTGTCATTGCATCGAATCGCACGCCTCGAACCGCCTCGGCGTGTGGCGTGATCGTCACGCGCAGGTCGGGCACGGGCAGCAGGGGCTGGGCCTTCTCGGCCCATTCCACCAGCTTCAGGCCCGCCGCGCCGAACAGCTCCCGCAGGCCGGCGTCCTCCCATTCCTGCGGGTCGTCGAAGCGGTAGAAATCGAAGTGCGAGATGGCCCGGTGGTCGAGCTCGTAGGTCTCGACGACCGCGTAGGTGGGGCTCTTGATGCGGCCCTCCACGCCCATCGCGTGCAGCAGGTGGCGCGCGAAGGTGGTCTTGCCGGCGCCCAGCGGGCCCTCGAGCTCCACGAAGGCGTCACGCAACGCCGAAGAGCGTGCAAGACTGCTCGCGGAGGCGGCGCACGCGGCCTCGTCGGCCCAGGTGCCCTGCGATGTTCCTAGAATCGGTGGATGTTTCAGCTGCGTCATGACGTGGACGACCCTCGGGGACTTGCGCTCCTGCAACGCCTCGAGGGATGGGCGCGCGAGCTCGGATTCTCACAGATCGGCGTGGCCGAGGTCGATCTTGGCGATGCCGAGGCCGGCCTGCGCGCCTGGCTGGAGGCCGGCTTCCACGGCAGCATGGACTACATGGCCGCGCACGGCATGATGCGCGCCCGCCCCGCCGAACTTCATCCCGGCGCGCTGCGCATCATCACCGCGCGCATGGACTACCTGCCCGAGTCGCGCGGCGACGACTGGCAGGCCGCCGAGACGGCGCGCCTGGGGCGTGCCGCCGAAGCGGTGATCTCGATGTATGCCCGCGGCCGCGACTATCACAAGGTGTTGCGCAACCGCCTGCAGAAGCTGGCCGATCGGCTCGCCGACGAGATCGGCCCGCTGGGCCACCGCTGCTTCACCGATTCGGCGCCGGTGATGGAGGTGGAACTGGCCACGCGCTCCGGCCTGGGCTGGCGCGGCAAGCACACGCTGACCCTGGCGCGTGACGCCGGCTCGATGTTCTTCCTCGGCGAGATCTTCGTCGACATCGCGCTGCCGCTGACCGCCGCCGCCGAGCCGCACTGCGGGCGCTGCACCGCCTGCATGGACGTGTGCCCCACGCAGGCCATCGTCGCGCCCGAGCGGCTCGACGCGCGCCGTTGCATTTCGTATCTCACCATCGAGAGCGACGATCCGATCCCGCTGGAGTTCCGCCGCGCGATCGGCAACCGCATCTACGGCTGCGACGACTGCCAGGTGGTTTGCCCCTGGAACAAGTTCGCGCGCCGCAGTGCTTTACCCGACTTTGCAGAGCGGGAAGATCTTTCCGAACCCACGCTGCTGGCGCTCTGGGCGTGGACGGAACCCGAGTTCCTGAGCCGCACCGAGGGATCGCCGATCCGTCGCATCGGCCATGGGCGCTGGCAGCGAAACATCGCCGTGGCGCTCGGCAACGCGCTGCACGCGGGCGAGCCGCGCGAGCCGATCGAGGCGGCCCTGCGCGCGCGTCTCCCGCACGCGAACCCCTTGCTCGCGGAGCACATCGAGTGGGCCTTGTCGTCCGCGCCCGACGCTGGCGCGTTGAGCGAGTGAGGGGTCGTCCGCGACCCCGACCAAGGAGAACCGCCATGACCGCCGACATCCTGCGCCACCCGATCCGCCGCCTGCTGGCCGGCGTGCGCGCCCTGGCCCAGGGCCTGCTGGGCATGGCGCTGATCGCGCTGGCCGCGCTCGCGTTCCTGCCCAGCGCCCACGCCGCCGCGCCCATCACGCTCGAGAACCAGACCTTTCCCGCCGGGGCCACGGTGGCCGGCACGCCGCTGCAGCTCAACGGCGTGGGACTGCGCGCCGCCTTCATCTACAAGATCTATCTCGCCGGGCTGTACCTGCCGTCGAAGGCCGACTCCGGCGCCGAGGTCTTCGCCGAGGCCGGCGCCAAGCGCGTGCAGGTGCGCATGCTGATGGACGGCCCGTCCGACGAATTCGCCAAGGCCTTCACCGGCGGCATCGCCAAGCGCACGCCGGCCGACCAGGTGGCCGCCATGCAGGATCGCATCGACGCGTTCGACCGCACGCTGCGCAGCGTGGGCAACGTGAAGAAGGGCGACGTGGTCAACCTCGACTACGCGCCGGCGGTGGGCCTGACGATGACCGTCAACGGCAGGCCGTACGGCGCGCCGGTGCCGGGCCCCGACCTGTACGCCGCGCTGCTGCAGATCTTCGTGGGCGAGCGCCCGGTCGACGCGAAGATGAAGGCCGGCATGCTGGGGGCGGCGGGCTGATGTCGGACGCGATGCAGCGCAGCCAGGGCGTCATCGACCGCTTCCTGGACGGCCTGTGGCTGGAGGATGGCCTGGCGAAGAACTCGCTGTCGGCCTACCGGCGCGACCTCACGCTGTTCGCCACCTGGCTGGCCGACGCCGAGGCGCGCGACCTCTCGCAGTCGCGCGCGCTCGACGTGCAGGGCTACATGCTGGCGCGCCACGCGGCCAGCAAGGCCACCAGCGCCAACCGCCGGCTGGCGGTGTTTCGCCGCTTCTTTCGCTGGGGCCTTCGCGAGCGCCTCGTCACCGAGGATCCGACGCTGCGCCTGCGTCCCGCGCGCCAGGCGTTGCGCGTGCCAAAGACGCTCAGCGAGGCGCAGGTCGACACGCTGCTGAACGCGCCCGACGTGGAGACGGCGCTGGGACTGCGCGATCGCGCCATGCTGGAACTGATGTACGCCAGCGGGCTGCGGGTGAGCGAGCTGGTGGAGCTGAGGCTGGTCAACCTGAGCCTGCCCGACGGCGTGGTGCGCGTGATGGGCAAGGGCTCCAAGGAGCGCCTGGTGCCGTTCGGCGACGAGGCGCGGCGCTGGCTGGAGACGTGGCTGCGCACGGGCCGGCCGGAGCTGCTGCAGGCGCGTCGCAGCGACGCGTTGTTCGTGACCGTGCGAGCGGCCGCGATGTCACGCCAGATGTTCTGGAACCTGGTCAAGAAGTACGCGCTGGCGGCCGCCATCCGCAACCCGATGTCGCCGCACACGCTGCGGCACGCGTTCGCCACGCACCTGCTCAACCACGGCGCCGACCTGCGCGCGGTGCAACTGCTGCTGGGGCACGCCGACATCTCCACCACGACGATCTACACGCACGTGGCGCGCGAGCGACTGCGCCAGCTGCACGCGAAGCACCATCCGCGCGGCTGATCTCAATGGTGCTGCCACACCCACAACGTGGTGCCGCGGGCATCGAAGTTGTTCATCGCGAACGCGCCGAACGACGCGCCGCCGCTGCTGCTTGACTGCAGGCCCGTGGTCGCCTGAAGCACGTCCGCCAGCGTGAACGTGAAGCTCACCGGCTTCGCGTCGACCACCGTCTGCGCCACGAGCTCGCCGTGGTAGCCGGGGATCGAGTCCAGCGACAGGCCCGCGCCGGCCAGCGACGCCGCGAACTCCGCGGGCGTCAGCAGCGTGGCGCCCGTGCTGCTTGAAAATCCTGCGGCGAGCCCGGACGACAGGGCGTTCTGGCCGGTCGTCGGCGCGCCCTGGATCCCCGCGAGGATCGAACCGTCGGCACCGCGGACGGCGCTCATCTCGGCGTCGCCCATCGGCTTGGGCGCCGCGTTGGCCAACGGGCTGTCGAGGGCCGCGAGCGCCAGCGCCAGGGCCGCTCGCGAAGGCTTGGAGAGAGTGGATCGGCAAGGCATCGGACACTTCCTTTCGTGGAAGTTCCAATGTGCCGATCGCCCCGCATCTCGAAGGGCGGATGAGGGGCGATCCGGCCCCCGTCAACCGGCTCAAGTTTCGACGCGACCCTGCCGACGAGGACGCGGCACCGGAAGTGCCAGCGCGGCCGCGCCCAGGGCCATCGCCGCGATGCCGGTGGCGCCGATCTCGATGGCCACGCGCAGCCCCCAGCGCGTGGCGATCGCCCCGAGCGCGAGCGCCGTCGCGCCCATCGCCAGGTAGCCCACGAGGTAGATCGTCGACAGCGTGCCGGCGCGGTGGCGGCCCGGCGCATGCGCATTGATCAGCGTCAGCCCGCCCAGGAACAGCAGGCTGTAGCCCGCCCCCGACAGCGCCGAGGCCAGCAGGAAGGCGGGGAGCGCGCGCTGCGAGGCCGCCAGCAGCAGCAAGGCCAGCGCCGTCGCGGCGACCACGCCGCCGGCCTGGATGGCACGAGCGCCGGGCAGGCGTCGCGCGAACACCGCGGTCACGCCGGTGACGGCGGCGAACAGCGCCAGCACCGCGCCGTTGACCAGCGCGTTGGACGAGCCGATGAGGTCGAGCGCGATGCGGCTGCCCAGCGACAGCATCAGCGCGCCCAGCACGTAGCCGGCGGCGACGGCGGCCGTGGTGGTGGCGAACACGCGAGCGGTTCCGCGCGGCACCGCGGGGGCGCCCGGGGGCCACGGCGGGGCAGTCGCCCCCC
>JACMOG010000299.1 GCA_014378125.1 Vitreoscilla sp.
GCCGCGCAGCGCGTGGGCCTGGCCGTCGATGAGGATCTCCACCTGGCCCTTCTCGAACCAGAACACCTGCAGCAGCGACTCGTGGCGATGCGGCTTGATCTCCCACGAGTGCAGGCTGCTGCGCTCGGCGATGGACTCGGAGTGCATGACGTCGGCCGGCGGCAGGCCGGCGTCCTCGCCGTAGAGCAGGTAGGTGGGCAGGTGCAGGGCCATCGATGTTCCGATTGTCCAATCTTTAGCGGGTTCTGTCCATTGAAGGGCGGCCAGGGGCCGCTTACCCTTCGCTCCATAAATTCAACATGGAGACAACGATGGCCCCATCGACCCCGTGCATCATTTCCGTCGCGATCACCGGCTCCCTGCCCCGCAAGAAGGACAACCCCGCCGTGCCGGTGACGGTGTCCGAGCAGGTGGAGTCCACGCACGCCGCCTACGAGGCCGGCGCCACGCTGGTGCACCTGCACGTGCGCAACGACGACGAGACGTCCACCTCCGCCCCCGAGCGCTTCGCGCAGGTGCTCGACGGCATCCGCAGGCACTGCCCGCTGATCATCACGCAGGTGTCCACCGGCGGCCGGTCCGGCGCCGGCCGCGAGCGCGGGGGCATGCTGCACCTGCGTCCCGACATGGCCTCGCTGGCCTCCGGCTCGGTCAACTTTCCCACCCGCGTGTACGACAACGCGCCCGACCTGGTCGACTGGCTCGCCGGCCAGATGCAGGCCTACGGCGTCAAGCCAGAGATCGAGGCGTTCGACCTGTCGATGATCTTCCAGGCCGTGGCGCTGCAGAAGTCCGGCAGGATCGCGGGCCCGCTGCACATCCAGTTCGTGATGGGCATCAAGAACGCGATGCCCGTCGACCGCGAGGTGTTCGAGTTCTACGTGAAGACGCTCCATCGCCTGGCGCCCGACGCCACCTGGACGGGCGCCGGCATCGGCAAGGACCAGCTCACGCTGGCCAGGTGGTCGCTGGAGCTGGGCGGCCACTGCCGCACGGGCCTCGAGGACAACGTGCGGCTCGACCGCGAGACCCTCGCCTCCTCCAACGCCGCGCTGGTGGCGCAGATCGCCGGACTGTGCGAACAATACGGTCGCCGCGTGGCCACGCCGCAGGAGGCCCGCGCGCTGCTGCGCCTGGCGCCGCAGCCGGAACACCGCACGGCCACGCAACTGCAGGCCGAACACGCGCCCGCGTAAGGAAGACACCATGAGCGAAATGATCCTGTCGGCCGTGCCCGCCGCGCGCCCCGACGACGACTACCTGATGCGCGACCCGACGGCGCATCCGCCGGCCTTCGCGCCCGGCTACAAGACCAGCGCGCTGCGCAGCCCGCGCAACGCGCTGATCTCGCTGTCGCAGACGCTGTCGGAGGTGACCGCGCCCGCGTTCTCGGCCGACGAGCTGGGCCCGCTGGATGGCGACCTGATCCGCAACTACGCCAAGGACGGCCTGCCCGTCGGCGAGCGCACCATCGTCCACGGGTACGTTCGCGACCAGCTCGGCCGCCCGGTGAAGAACGCGCTGGTGGAGGTGTGGCAGGCCAACGCCAGCGGCCGCTATCGCCACAAGAAGGACCAGTACCTGGGCGCGCTCGACCCCAACTTCGGCGGTTGCGGACGCGTGCTCACCGACGAGCACGGGCACTACGTGTTCCGCACCATCAAGCCGGGCCCGTACCCGTGGCGCAACCGCATCAACGACTGGCGGCCGGCGCACATTCACTTCGGCATCTCCGGCAGCGGCTGGGCGCAACGGCTGATCACGCAGATGTACTTCGAGGGCGATCCGCTCATCGCCACCTGTCCCATCATCCGCACCATTCCCGACGA
>JACMOG010000300.1 GCA_014378125.1 Vitreoscilla sp.
AACGTGCTCGCGCTGGCGCTGCTGCTGGGCATCGGCGTGGACTACGGCATCTTCCTGCTCGAACGCGAGAATGCCGACGCGGGCTCGGCGTGGTTGTCGGTGGTGCTCGGCGCCGCCAGCACGTGGCTGTCGTTCGGCCTGCTCGCGCTGTCGAGCACGCCGGCATTGCGCTCTTTCGGATTGACCCTGCTCTTCGGCATCCTCATCGTCTGGTTCGCGACGCCGCTCTACCGACCGCGTTCCGCCGTTTCCCCTGTTTCCGTGAAAGCCCTATGACTCTCGAAACCACCGACGTCCTGATCGTCGGCGCCGGCCCCGCCGGGGCCGTCGCCGCCGGCTTCCTTCGCCAGCAGGGCCACCGCGTGCTCGTGCTCGAGCGCGAGCAGTTCCCGCGCTTTTCGATCGGCGAGAGCCTGCTGCCGCAAAGCATGGAATACATCGAGGCCGCGGGCATGCTGCAGGACGTGGTGGAGGCCGGCTTCCAGTTCAAGAACGGCGCCGCGTTCGCCTGGCGCGACAAGTACACCGACTTCGACTTCCGCGACAAGTTCTCCGAAGGCTGGGGCACCACCTACCAGGTGCAGCGCGCCACCTTCGACAAGGTGCTGGCCGACGCCGCGGCGCGCCAGGGTGCGGAGATCCGCTACCGCCACGAGGTCACCGCCATCGACCTCGACGGCGACCGGCCGCGTGTCACCGCACGCGATGCAGACGGCAACGTGATCGAGGTCGAGGCGCGCTTCGTGCTCGACGCCAGCGGCTTCGGCCGCACGCTGCCGCGCCTGCTCCAGCTGGAGACGCCGTCCAACTTCCCGGTGCGCGGCGCCATCTTCACGCACATCGCCGACCGCATACCGCAGGACGGCCCGTTCGATCGCCAGAAGATCCGCGTGACGGTGCATCCGAAGCGCCCCGACGTGTGGTTCTGGACCATTCCGTTCTCCGATGGCCGCTGCTCGATCGGCGTCGTGGCCGAACAGGCCTTCCTGGCGCAGTACGCGGGCACCGAGACCGAACGCCTGCGCGCCATCCTCGCGGAAGAGGACGGCCTGTCGGGGCTGCTCAAGGACGCGGTGTGGGACACGCCGGCGCGCCAGATCGTGGGCTACTCGGCCAACGTGAAGTCGCTGTGGGGCAAGGGCTTCGCGCTGCTGGGCAACGCGGGTGAGTTCCTCGACCCGGTGTTCTCCAGCGGCGTCACCATCGCGTTCAAGTCGGCGTCCCTGGCCGCGCGGTGCCTGGAGCGCGAGTTCGCGGGCGAGACGGTGGACTGGCAGGCCGACTACGCCGTGCCGCTGAAGGCGGGCGTCGACACCTTCCGCGCGTTCGTCGACGCGTGGTACGCCGGCGGCTTCCAGAAGATCATCTTCCACGAGCGCCACACGCCCGACATCCGCCGCATGATCGCGTCGATCCTGGCCGGCTACGCGTGGGACCAGAAGAACCCGTACGTGGCGCAGGCCAAGCGTCGCCTGGGCGTTCTGGAGGAACTGTGCAGCGCCTGATCGCCTCGCTGATCCTGGCTTGCGCGGGCGCGGGCGCGGGCGCGCTCTCGGGATGCGCGAGCGCGCCACCCCCCGCCCCCGGCGCGTCCGCGGTCGTCAACGCGGAATCCGCCAGCGCGCCCGCGGACTCGCGCTCCACGCCACAACTGCGCCTCGCGCCGTCGCTGCTGGGCCGCACGCTGAACCTGCAGCAGCCCCTGACGCTGCAGGCGCCCGGCCACGACCAGCAGCTCGCCGTGCTGCTGGAGGCCGACGCCACGCACGTGCAGATGGGC
>JACMOG010000301.1 GCA_014378125.1 Vitreoscilla sp.
CGTCGCTGATCACCAGCTTGCGAAGCGCCGGTCTGCTCCGCAGCTGCGCGTCGAGATCGGCGAGGTCGGCGTGCGCGAAGCGGTGGATGTCGGCCCTGGTCAGCCGCGCGCCGTCGGTGAGGCAGGCGTGGTTCAGCGCGTCGGAGAACAGCGCGTCGCCGGGGCCCACCAGCGCGGGCACGATGCTGGCGTTGGTGGCGTAGCCGCCGTAGAAGTTCAGCGCGCGCTCGAGGTCGACGAACCGCGCGAGCTCCCCCTCCAGCGCCGCGTTGGCCTCGCTGTGGCCGCTCACCATGGGCGAGGCGCCGCTGCCAACGCCGTAGGCCCGGGCGCCGGCGATGGCCGCGTCGCGCAGGGCCGGGTGTTGCGACAGCCCCAGGTAGTCGTTGCTGCAGAAGGCCAGCAAGCGTCGTCCGTCCACCCACAAGGACGCGCCGTCGGCGGGACGAACCAGGCGGAGCCGGCGCGTGAGGTGCGCGGCGTCCAGCGCGGCGAGCCGATCGGGAATCTCGTCGAGCCAGGACGGTGCGGCGTCGGTGGCGTCAGCAGGCATCGGGAAGCGTGAAGCGATCGGCATCCGCGCGCGGATCGGGCGCGGAAGAAAACGGCAGGTCGGCCCACAGCGGCGCGCCGAGATGCCCGCGCAGGTACGCCAGGTTCTCCTCGGGGCACAGGAAGTGAGGGTCGACGCGGTTGGCGATCCAGCCGGCCAGCGTGAGCCCGCGCGCGCGAATGGCCTCCGCGGTGAGCAGCGCGTGGTTGAGGCAGCCCAGGCGCATGCCCACCACCAGCACCAGCGGCATGCCGAGGGCGACGGCCAGGTCGGCGCCGGTGTGCGTCTCCGACAGCGGCACCAGGAAGCCGCCCGCGCCTTCCACCACCAGCGCGTCGGTGCGCTCGCGCAGCCGTGCGACCGCGTCCAGCACCACGTCGAAAGAGATGGGCGTGCCGACGCGCGCGGCGGCGATGTGGGGCGACAACGGCTCGGGCAGCAGGATCGGGTTGTCCAGCTCGGGCGGCACCCGCACGGTGGACGCGGTGCGGTGCGCGATCGAGTCCTCGTTGGAGAACCCGTCATCGGTCTGCACGCCGCCCGCGGCGACCGGCTTCATCCCGCACACGCGCGGGTGCGATCGCGCGAGCGCGTACAGAAGCGCGCACGTCGCGTGGGTCTTGCCGATACCGGTATCGGTACCGACCACGAAGTACTCGACGCTCACGGCAGCGCCCGCTCGTCGTCGAACAGCGAGGGCTCGGCCTCGGCCAGCGTGGCTTCCAGCGCGGCCAGCGCGCCGTCGGCCAGGTGGCGCGCGGTGTCTTCCTCGAGCACGTAGGGCGGCATCGCGTAGAGCGTCGTGCCGATGGGCCGCAGCAGCAGGCCGTGGGCCAGCGCGTTGCGTGCATAGCGGCGCGCGAAGTCGGCGGGGGCACCCACGATGTCCCACGCCCAGATCATGCCCAGGCGGCGCGCGTTGCGCACGCGTTCGTGGGCGTGCAGCGGCGCGAGCAGGCCATCGATCATGCCGGCGCGCTCGACGTTGACGGCCAGCACGTTCTCGCGCTCGAAAATGTCAAGCGTGGCCGGGGCCGCGCGGCACGCCAGCGGGTTGCCGGTGTACGAGTGCGAGTGCAGGAAGCCGCGCGCGGCGTCGTCGTCGTAGAACGCGTCGTACACGGCGTCGGTGGTGAGCACGGCGGCCAGGGGCAGCGTGCCGCCGGTGAGGCCTTTGGACAGGCAGATGAAGTCGGGCCGGATACCGGCCTGCTGGTGCGCGAACATCGTGCCGGTGCGGCCGAAGCCGACGGCGATCTCGTCGAGCACCAGGTGCACGCCGAAGCGGTCGCACAGCGCGCGTGCCGCGCGCAGGTAGGCCGGGTTGTGCATGGCCATGCCGGTGGCGCACTGCACCAGCGGCTCGAGGATGACA
>JACMOG010000023.1 GCA_014378125.1 Vitreoscilla sp.
GCACCGCATCGGGCGTCATGTGGGCGACGGCGCCCGCGAGCAACGTGCGGATGAAGTCCATGACGTCGGCGCCGGCGGCCAGGGCCATCTCGGGCTCGGCGCGGAGCTCGGGCGGCAGCCCCGCCATCGACGTCGAGTTGACGTAGGGCGGGTTGCACAGGATCACGTCGTAGCGCCGATCGCGCCGGACCGCGGCCAGGCCGTTGCCTTGCAGCAGCGCGATGCGCTTGCCCAGGTCGTGGCGCTGGACGTTGAGCTTGGCGACGGCCAGCGCGTCGGCCGACAGGTCGGCCGCATCCACCGCCACGTCGGGCCACGCCATCGCGGCCAGCACCGCCAGGCTGCCATTGCCGGTGCACAGGTCGAGCACGCGGTGGATCTCGACCGGCATCCAGGCGTCGATCGTGCCCTCGCCGAGCACCTCGGCGATGAGCGAGCGTGGCACGATCACGCGCTCGTCGACGGTGAACGGCACGCCCTGCAGCCAGGCCTCGCCGGTGAGATAGGCGGCGGGTTTTCGCGTGGCGATGCGCTCGCCGATGAGGGCGTCGAGCGTGGCGATCTCGGCGTCGGACAGCACGCGTTCGGCCACGCCGTCGAGGTCGTCCAGCGGCAGGCCGAGACGCCACAACGCCAGCCAGACGGCCTCGTCGAAGGCGTTTGTGGTGCCGTGCCCAAACGAAACGCCCGCCTCGTCGAGGCGGGCGCTGGCCCGTTGCAGGTAGTCGTTCAGAGTCATGATGTGGTGGCGCCCAAGAGGTGCTCCATGGTTCGGCGGTAGATGTTCTTCAGGCGCGGGACGGCGTCGACCGCCACGTCCTCGTCGATCTTGTGGATGGTGGCGTTGACCGGCCCGAACTCCACCACCTGCGGGCAGATGCGGGAGATGAAGCGGCCGTCGGAGGTGCCGCCGGTGGTGGACAACGTGGCTTGCACGTCGGTCTCTTCGTGGATGGCCTGCACCAGCGCGGCGCTGAGGGTGCCGGGACGCGTGAGGAAGGGCGAGCCGCCCAGCGTCCATGCGAGGCGGTGCTCGACGCCGTGGCGCTGCAGGATCTCCCCGAGTCGGCTCTTCAGCGATTCGGGCGTGGACTCGGTGGAAAAGCGGAAGTTGAGGTCGATGACCGCCTCGCCCGGGATGACGTTGGTGGCGCCGGTGCCCGAGTGGAGGTTGGAGATCTGGAAGCTGGTGGGCGGGAAGTGGTCGTTGCCGGCGTCCCACTGCGTGGCGGCCAGTTCGGCAATGGCCGGCGCGGCCACGTGGATCGGGTTGCGCGCCAGGTGCGGGTAGGCCACGTGGCCTTGCACGCCCACCACGGTGAGGCGGGCCGACAGGCTGCCGCGGCGGCCGTTCTTGATCATGTCGCCCAACGTGTCGACGCAGGTGGGCTCGCCCACGATGCAGCAGTCGATGGCCTCGCCGCGCGCCTGCAACGTGTCGACCACGCGCACGGTGCCGTCGACCGACGGGCCTTCCTCGTCGCTGGTGAGCAGGAAGGCGATGCGGCCGGCGTGATCGGGCTGGGCGGCGACGAACTCCTCGGCGGCCACCACCATCGCGGCCAGGGACGTCTTCATGTCGGCGGTGCCGCGGCCGTACAGCTTGCCGTCGCGATAGGTGGGCACGAAGGGCGCGCTGTTCCACTGGCCCAGCGGTCCGGTGGGCACCACGTCGGTGTGGCCGGCCAGCACCAGCGTCGGGCCGGGGCGGGCGCCGGCGCGCACGGCCCACAGGTTGTCGACGCGGCCGTCGTCCGGCCCGAACGGCAGGTGCTCGCACACGAATCCCGCCGCAAGCAGCCGTTGCGCGATCAGCGCCTGGCAGCCGGCGTCGTCCGGCGTGACGGACGCGCGGGCGATCAGTTGTTCGAGCAGGACAAGCGTGGCATCCATCGATAGGTGTTTCCTGGAACTCAGCCGTGCTTGGAGCGGTGCAGGTGCTCGGTGCCGGCCAGGCGCTGGCGCGGCGCGGACGGCGGGGCGTCCGGCAGCACGTCGAGCGTGATCTCGGTGAACGAGGGCGCGTCGGACTCCACCTTGACGGCCTGCACGCGCGACACCGGCGTCATGTCGTTCTGCAGGCGCCACAACAGGTTGGTGGGCGAATCGGCGCCCAGCAGGCCCTCTTCCTGCGTGACCAGGCCCAGGCCGATGAGTCGGGCGATGTCGGCCTCGAACATCTGCGAGCCCTCGGCCAGCGACTTGTCCATGGCCTCGCGCACGCCGGTGATGTCGCCGTTCTCGATCAGCTCGGAGATGAAGCGGCTGTTGAGCAGCACCTCGACGGCCGGCACGCGGCCCCCGGCGGTGGAGCGCAGCAGGCGTTGCGACACGATGGCCTTGAGCGCGGCGGCCAGGTCGCCCAGCAGCGCGGGACGCGACTCGGGCGTGTAGAACGACAGGATACGGCCCAGCGTATGCGAGCTGTTGTTGGCGTGCAGCGTGGCCAGCACCAGGTGGCCCGACAGCGCGTACGAGATGGCCATGGACATGGTGTCGCGATCGCGGATCTCGCCGATCATGATGCAGTCGGGCGCCTGCCGCAGCGCGTTCTTGAGCGCGATGTGCAGCGACGCGGTGTCGCGGCCCACTTCGCGCTGGTTGATGATCGAGCGCTTGTTGGAGAACAGGAACTCGATGGGCTCCTCGATGGTGAGGATGTGGCCCGACAGCTGCGAGTTGCGCCACTCGATCATCGACGCCAGCGACGTGCTCTTGCCGTTGCCCGTGGCGCCCACCATCAGCACCAGGTCGCGGCGCCCGGGCGCCAGCGACGCCAGCACCGGCGGCAGGTTGAGGGTGTCCATGGACGGGATCTTGTGCGGGATGCAGCGGATGACGGCCGCGATCGACGCGCGCTGCTTGAACGCCGACAGCCGGAAGCTGCCCACCGCGCGGATGCCGATGCCCAGGTTCAGCTCGCCCGTCTGATCGAGCTCTTCGAGCTGCACCGGGGTGAGCAGCTCGGCCAGCAGGGCGCGCGGCTGGCCCGGCGTGAGGATCTGGTCGGACACCGGCACCAGCTGGCCGTTGATCTTCAGCTGGATCGGCGAGTTGGCCGTCAGGTAGACATCCGATGCGCCCTTGTCGGCCATCAGGTGCAGCACGCGTTCCATGTTTCCGCCGTCCATCGAGCGTCTCCTGGTGGCGCCTGGCTTGCAGGCGCGGGGTCAAAGTGCGTGCCGCGAACGAGCGGCGAAGGGTTCTTGAGGTTCTATCGGCGGGCCGGGGCCCGCGTCAAGCCCGCAGCAGGTCGTTGATGCTGGTCTTGGAGCGCGTCTGCGCGTCGACGCGCTTGACGATGACCGCGCAGTTGAGGCTGTACTTGCCGTCCGCGGACGGCAGCGAGCCGGCGACCACCACCGAGCCCGAGGGCACGCGGCCGTAGGTGACCTCGCCGGTGGCGCGATCGTAGATCTTGGTGCTCTGGCCGATGAACACGCCCATGGAGATGACCGAGTTCTCTTCGACGATGACGCCTTCGACGACCTCGGAACGCGCGCCGATGAAGCAGTTGTCCTCGATGATGGTGGGGTTGGCCTGCAGCGGCTCCAGCACGCCGCCGATGCCCACGCCGCCGGACAGGTGGACGTTCTTGCCGATCTGCGCGCACGAGCCCACGGTGGCCCAGGTGTCGACCATCGTGCCTTCGTCGACGTAGGCGCCGATGTTGACGTACGACGGCATCAGGATGGTGTTGCGGGCGATGAAGCTGCCGTGGCGGGCCACGGCCGGCGGCACGATGCGCACGCCGGTGTCGCGCAGCTCCTGCTCGCTGAGGTGCGCGAACTTGGGCGCCACCTTGTCGAAATACTGCAGGTTGCCGGCGTGGATCGGCTGGTTGTCGTTCAGGCGGAACGACAGCAGCACGGCCTTCTTCACCCACTGGTGCACCGTCCACTGGCCCACGCCCGTGCGGGTCGCCACGCGGATGCGGCCGGTGTTCAGGCCTTCGATGACCGACGACACCGCGGCGCGGACGTCGTCCGGCGCGTCGGCGGGCGAGAACTTGGCGCGGTCTTCCCACGCGGC
>JACMOG010000302.1 GCA_014378125.1 Vitreoscilla sp.
CCGGGCATTCGCCCGTGCCGGACGAGGCGAAAGGGTTGCATGAGCCGTGCCATGTCGCAACCGCGTTGGCCATTGAGCGCATGGCGGATCGCCCTTGACCCTTCTAGCTGTCCATCTGCACACTACGTCCATCAAGCTATCCGGGAGAAAACGAGATGCCGCAAGTGACGCTAAAAGTTAACGGCCGCAGCCATACTGAGGCTGTCGAGGGCCGGACGCTCCTGGTCGAACTGTTGCGTGAGCAGATGCACCTGACCGGCACCCATATTGGATGCGACACCAGCCAGTGTGGTTCGTGCGTCGTGCACGTGAACGGCCGATCGGTGAAGGCCTGTACGATGCTTGCAATGCAGGCTGACGGTGCTGACGTTCTGACCATTGAAGGTTTAGCCGCGGCCGACGGCACGCTGCATCCGATGCAAGCGATGTTCCGCGAGCACCATGCGCTGCAATGCGGCTTCTGCACGCCGGGCATGGTGATGAGCGCCGTCGACCTCGTGCAGTTGCATCCGCAGGGCATGACAGAAGACGAAATCCGCAATGGGTTGGAGGGAAACCTCTGTCGCTGTACGGGCTACCATAATATCGTGAAGGCCATCGCGGCCGCGGCGCCAGTGATCCACGGAAAAGCCACGCAGATCGCCGCCGCCGCCGAGTAGAATATCCCGGCGCCGTATGGTCGGCGTGGAGTGAATGGGCGCCAAGCTGCCGGCACAGGTGGCGCGTCCGCGCGGGTGCGGGGGCAACCCCCCGCCCCGCCATGCAAGGGAGCGAATGACATGAACGCAGTGGTCCCTTTCGAGGGTATCGGCGCCAGCGTGAAGCGTAAGGAAGATCTGCGCTTCCTCTCCGGCCGCGGCCGCTACACCGACGACATTAATCGCCCCGGCCAGACTTACGCCTGGTTCCTGCGCAGCCCGCATGCCCATGCCCGGATCGGCGGTATCGACGCTGTCGCGGCGCGTGCCATGCCCGGCGTCGTCGCCATCTTCACCGGTGCCGACCTGACGGGCATCGGCGGGGTGCCCTGCGGTTGGCAGATCCACAACAAGGATGGCACGCCGATGAGCGAGCCGGGCCACCCCGTCCTGGCCCAGGGCAAGGCGCGTTTCGTGGGCGACGCCGTGGCGCTGATCGTTGCCGAAACCCGGCAGCAGGCCCGCGACGCGGCCGAAGCGATCAGCGTCGATTACCAGGTGCTGCCGGCGGCGGCCGACATGCGTCAGGCGCAGGCGCCGGGCGCCCCTTCTGTGCATGACGAGATCCAGTCGAACATCTGCTACGACTGGCACATAGGCGACAAGGACACGACCGACGCAGCCTTTGCCCGTGCGAAGCATGTGGTGAAGTTCGAGTTGGTGAACCAGCGCCTGATCCCCAACGCCATGGAGCCGCGCGCCGCCATCGGCGACTATGACCCGACGACCGATGAGCACACCCTCTACACCACCAGCCAGAACCCGCATGTCATCCGGCTGCTCATGGGCGCCTTCGTGCTGAACATTCCCGAATCCAAACTGCGCGTGGTCGCTCCCGATGTCGGCGGCGGCTTCGGCAGCAAGATATTCCACTACATCGAGGAGGCGGCGGTCACCTGGGCGGCGGCCCGCGTCCATCGCCCGATCAAATGGACCGCCGACCGCACCGAGAGCTTCTGCACCGACGCGCATGGCCGCGACCACATCACGAGCGCCGAACTGGCGCTGGACGAGGCCGGCACCTTCCTGGGCCTTCGCGTGATGACGCAGGCCAATATGGGCGCCTACCTGTCAACCTTCGCGACCTCGGTGCCGACCTATCTCTACGCCACCCTGCTGGCCGGCTGCTATCAGACGCCCACGATCTACGCCCAGGTGAAGGCGGTCTTCACCAACACCGTGCCGGTCGATGCCTATCGCGGGGCAGGGCGGCCCGAGGCCACATTCCTGATCGAGCGACTGGTGGATGTGGCGGCGCGCGAGACCGGCATCGACAAGATCGACATCCGCCGCCGCAATTTCATCCGGCCCGACCAGTTCCCGTACCAGACGCCGGTGGCGCTGGAGTATGACAGCGGCGATTACTCCTCGACGTTGGACATGGCGATGCCCGCCAGCGGCGGGGCCGGCTTCGAGGCCCGGCGGGCCGAAGCCGCCAGCCG
>JACMOG010000024.1 GCA_014378125.1 Vitreoscilla sp.
CAGACAGTCAAGGCGACCGGCAGCATCGGCGTCGTCGGGGTGTTCCTGCCCGAAGATCCGAACTCCCCGGACAAGCTGGCGCAGCGCGGACAGATGGCGTTCGACTTCGGACAGTTCTGGTTCAAGGGACAGCGCATGGCCACTGGGCAGGCCAACGTGAAGGCGTACAACCGGCAGCTCAGCAAGCTGATCGAGCACAACAAGGTCAAGCCGTCGTGGATCGTGTCGCACGAGCTCCCGCTGGAACAGGCGCCGGAGGCTTACGACAACTTCGACAAGCGCAAGGCAGGTTGGACGAAGGTGATCCTCAAGCCAGGGCTGTGATGAAGCGACCGCCTACCGCGCCGCCTGCGCCAACGACTCCCGCATCACCACCACCGGCACGAACTTGCGCGACACGGCCAGCTCCGACCCGAAGCGCGTGTTGAGCAGTTGCCGGCATGCATTCAGCGCCATCTCCGCGATCGGAATGCGCACGCTGGTGAGCCGGGGCGACAGGAAGGCGGCTACGTCGGAGTCGTCGTAGCCCATCACCGACCACTGCTGCGGCACGCGGATGCCGTGATGGCCGAGGTAGCTGATGGCGCCCATGGCCATCTGGTCGTTGGCGCAGAACAGGGCGGTGATCCTGGGCTTGCGCGACACCAGTCTTTCGCAGGCGGCCCAGCCGGACGGCGCGCTGAAGTCGCCTTCCTCCACCAGCACGGCGTCGGCGGGGATGCCGGCCTCGTCGAGACGGTCGAACAGGCCTTGCAGGCGCTGCTTGTTGTCGCCCGCGATGGCGGGGCCCGTGATGACGGCGATGCGGCGGTGGCCGTGGGCCAGCAGGGCGTCGGCGGCGGCGCGGCCGGCGGCGCGGTGGTCGACGGTGAAACAGTGGCTCTTCATGCCCTTGACGTCGCGGTTGACGATGGCGATGTTGGGATAGTCGTCGCGCAGGGCGGCGAAGTCGGCATCGCGCAGCGCGTTGCTGCACATGACGATGCCGTCGCATTCGCGCTCGATGAGGAAGCGCGCGCCGTCCAGCGACTGCTGGCGGCTGTCCTCGTCGCCGCAGCCGTTGGCGGCCACCATGTGGCGGTCGTGCAGGCGCAGCTCGGCGTCGATGGCGTCCAGCAGCGGGCCGTAGAACGGGCCCTTGAAGTCGGGCACGAACACGCCGATGGTGCTGGTGCTTTGCAGCGACAACGCGCGCGCGATGGCGCTCGGGCGGAACCCGAGCTGGCGCGCGGCCGCCTCCACGCGCGCGGCCGCGTCCTGCGAGAACGAGCCCTTGCCGCTGATCACGCGCGACGCGGTGCCCACGCCCACGCCGGCGAGCTTTGCGACGTCCTTGATCGTTGCCATCGGGAGACGATATCAGCGCGCGCGCTGAACGAACGTGCCGGCGGAGGCTTCGAGGCGTTCCTGCGACACCGGGTCGAACAGGATGGCGCGCTCCAGGCTCATCTGCACGCCCACGCGGTCGCCGATCTGGTGCGTGCCGGCGGACGGCACGATGGCGGCGAGCTTGTGACCCTGCATGTCGAGCCACACCACCTCGTGCGCGCCCATGGCCTCCACCAGCGTGACTTCGGCCTCGGGGCGTCCGGCGCCGGGCGCGTGCAGCGCGAGGTGCTCGGGCCGCACGCCCAGCACCGCGAGCGTGCCGGCGGCCTCGCCCTCGATGAAGTTGATGCTGGGCGAGCCCAGGAAGCCGGCCACGAACATGTTGGCGGGGCGCGCGTACACCGCGCCGGGCGTGCCGATCTGCTGGATGCGGCCGCCGCGCATCACGGCCACGCGGGTGGCCAGCGTCATGGCCTCCACCTGGTCGTGGGTGACGTAGATCATCGTGGCGCCCAGGTCCCGGTGCAGCGCCTTCAGCTCGCGCCGCAGCTCG
>JACMOG010000303.1 GCA_014378125.1 Vitreoscilla sp.
CAGCGGCTTCCATCGCGGAGATGGCTGCGTAGGTGGTGCCGCCCTTGGACGTCACGCGCGAGCGCAGCGTCTCGGGCGTCTCGTCGGAGGCGCGCGCGAGCGAGGTGGCGCCCTTGAAGGTGGCCTGCGCCAGTCGCCGCCCCTGCGCCTCGTCGAGGCCCATGTCGGCGGCCGCCTGCCTCATGGCCTCGAGGAAGAAGAACACGTAGGCCGGGCCCGAGCCGGACAGCGCGGTGACGGCGTCGAGATCGCTTTCCCTGGCCACCCACAGCGTCTCGCCGGTGGGCGCCAGCACGCGCTCGATGGCGGCGCGGTCGGCGTCGGTCACCGCGGCGCGCGCGAACAGTCCGGCGATGCCCTCGCCGATGAGCGCGGGCGTGTTGGGCATGGCGCGCACCACGCGTTGGCTGCCGGTGGCGCGCGCGATCGCGTCGCTGCGGATGCCGGCCATCACCGACAGGTGCAGCGCGCCGCCCACGAACGCCGCGCACGGCGCCGCGGCCTCGCTGAAGACCTGCGGCTTGACGGCCCACACCACGATGTCGGCGCCGGCCAGTACGGCGCCGCCCGCGGCCTCCACGCGGACGCCGAACGTCTGGCGAACGACGTCGGCCTGCGGCGCATGCGGCTCGACGACGACCACGCGGTCGGCCGGATGGCCGGCGGCGATCAGTCCGCCGAGGATGGCGCTGGCCATGTTGCCGCCGCCGACGAAGGCCAGGAGCGGCGCCGCCGTGGCACCGGAAGTCCCCGGCAACGATACGGTCTGGGTGTTCGAGTTCATCATGCATCGAGTGTAGAGGCGACGCCCGCCGCCACCGGCATGAAACCGAGGCGCAGGGATCATGCAAATCTTGCATAACGCTCCGTGACTAATTCGGCGTGGTCCGGCCTACAGTCCGCAGCACTCCCGGCGCGGGCTCGTTTCCGATCGAGATCGCCCCTGCCCAAGGATCTTGCGGATCGCCGCTCACGAGGCGCCAGCGACCGCGAACCTCCATCAGACACAAGGAATTCCGTCATGAGCAATCTGTCGTACGTTTCGCCGACCGCGGACAGCCCCTGGGGCACGTACCTCTCCCAGGTCGATCGCGTGGTGCCCTACCTGGGCAACCTCGCGCGCTGGGTCGAGACCCTCAAGCGCCCGAAGCGTGCGCTGATCGTCGACGTGCCCATCGAGCTGGACAACGGCACCGTGGCCCACTACGAAGGCTTCCGCGTGCAGCACAACCTGTCGCGCGGCCCGGGCAAGGGCGGCGTGCGCTACCACCCGGACGTCACGCTGGAAGAAGTGATGGCGCTGTCGGCGTGGATGACGGTCAAGACCGCCGCGGTGAACCTGCCGTTCGGCGGCGCCAAGGGCGGCATCCGCGTCGACCCCAAGCTGCTGTCGACGAAGGAACTCGAGCGCATGACGCGCCGCTACACCAGCGAGATCGGCCTGATCATCGGCCCGCAGAAGGACATCCCGGCGCCCGACGTGAACACGAACGGGCAGATCATGGCCTGGATGATGGACACGTACTCGATGAACACCGGCTCCACCGCCACCGGCGTGGTCACCGGCAAGCCGCTGCACCTGGGCGGCTCGGCCGGCCGCATCAAGGCCACCGGCCGCGGCGTGTTCGTCACCGGCCGGGAAGCGGCGCGCCGCATCGGCCTCGACCTCAACGGCGCCCGCGTGGCCGTGCAGGGCTTCGGCAACGTGGGCGGCTCGGCGGCCGAGCTGTTCGCGCAGGCCGGCGGCAAGATCGTCGCCGCGCAGGACCACACCGGCACCATCTACAACGCCAACGGCTTCGACCTGGCCGACCTGATCCCGCACGTGACGAACACCGGCGGCGTGGCCGGCTTCAAGGGCGCCGACGTGATGAAGTCGGAAGAGTTCTGGGACGTCGACTGCGACATCCTGATCCCGGCCGCGCTCGAAGGCCAGATCAACGAGCACCGCGCGCGCCGCATCAAGGCGAAGCTGGTGCTGGAAGGCGCCAACGGCCCGACGACGTCGAGGGCCGACGACATGCTGTTCGAGCGCAACATCCTCGTGGTGCCCGACGTCATCTGCAACGCCGGCGGCGTGACGGTGTCGTACTTCGAATGGGTGCAGGACTTCTCCAGCTTCTTCTGGAGCGAGGACGAGATCAACGTGCGCCTGGACAAGATCATGGTCGACGCGCTCAAGAAGATCTGGGACACGGCCGACCGCCACAAGATCACGCTGCGCACGGCCACCTTCGCGGTCGCGTGCGAGCGCATCCTGATCGCGCGTGAAGAACGCGGCCTGTATCCCTGATTGAAAGGGGCTTGGCCCGACTCGACTCACAGGAGGCCCGTTCGCGGGCCTTTTTTCATTTCCGGACGGATACCCCGTTTCGGGGATGCGCCATGAAAGCGCTTTCTCTAGCATCGGCCGGCGGCGAAGGAACCGGTTCCATGGCTCGCCGACGACGGTCAATCACAACCAATGCATGAGGCAGGCAACATGAAACTCCGTAACCTTCTCGTATCGGCGGCCGCGCTGGTACTGGGCCAGATGGCCCACGCGCAATCCTGGCAACTCGTCTGGTCCGACGAGTTCAACGGCTCCATCGGCCCCGACTGGGTCTTCGAGACCGGCGGCGGCGGTTGGGGCAACGGCGGGCTCGAGTACTACCGCAAGGAAAACGCGACGATCGAGAACGGCAACCTCGTGGTCACGGCCAAGCGCGAAGGTTTCGGC
>JACMOG010000304.1 GCA_014378125.1 Vitreoscilla sp.
CAGCACCACGTTGCGCAGCGCCAGCAGCGCCGGATGCACCGTGGGCTCGCCCTCGAACACGTCCAGGCCGGCGGGCCCGATCGTGCCCGCGGCCAGCGCGGCGGCCAGCGCGGCGTCGTCGACGATGCCGCCGCGCGCGATGTTGGTGAGCGGGGCCGTCGGCTTCATCAGCTTGAGTTGTTCCGCGCCGATCAGGTGATGCGTCTCGGCGCTGTAGGGCGTGACGATGACGAGGTGATCGACCGCGCGCAGCAGGTCGGGCAGCGTCATCCAGGTGGCGCCCAGCGCGGCCTCGACGTCGGGCGCCAGGTGGCTGCGGTTGTGGTACGCCACGCGCATGTCGAAGCCGCCGTGGCCGCGTTTGGCGATGGCCTGGCCGATGCGGCCCATGCCCAGCACGCCCAGCGTGGCGCCGTGCACGTCGCCGCCGGCGAACATGTCCACGCCCCAGTGCTTCCACTGCCCCTCGCGCAGGAAGCGTTCGCTCTCGGTGATGCGGCGCGCGGTGGCCATCATCAGCGCGAAGCCGAAGTCGGCCGTGGTCTCGGTGAGCACGCCCGGCGCGTTGGTCACGAGCACGCCGCGCGCCGTGCAGGCCGCCACGTCGACGTCGTTGTAGCCCACGGCCATCGTGCAGACGGCCTTCAGCTGCGGGCAGGCGTCCAGCAGCACGGCGTCGATCTTCTCGCTGCCGGTGATGAACACGCCGGCGCAGCCTTGCAGCGCGGCGATGAGCTCGGGCTGCGACAGCGGCGACTCGCCCTCGTGGGTGCGGATGTCGAAATGGGCCCGCAGGCGATCGACGATGTCACCGAACACGCGGCGGGCGATGAAGACGGCAGGTTGGCTCATGAATGGAACTTCGCGAATTCGTCGACCGTGGCGCGCGCCGTGGTCAACCGGTTGGCCACGGCATCGGGATCGGCCACGCCGAGCGCCATGCCGCACACCACCATCTCGTGGTCGCCCAGCTCGAGCTCGCGCTTGATGACGCGGTGGAACTGCGTGAACGCGGCCTGCGGGCAGGTGTCCAGGCCGCGGCCGCGGGCGGCGATCATGATGTTCTCCAGGAACATGCCGTAGTCGAGCCAGCTGCCCTGGGCGAGCACGCGGTCGATGGTGAAGATGAAGCCCACCGGCGCGTCGAAGAACACATAGTTGCGGCCGTGCTGCGCGTGCATCTTGTCCTTGTCGGTCTTGCCGATCTCCAGCAGGCCGTACAGGTCCCAGCCGATCTTGCGGCGGCGGTCGATGTAGGGCGACACCCATTCGCGCGGGTAGTAGTCGTACTCCTCGGCGTGTTGCGCGCGCTCGGCCGGATCGTCGTAGGCGGCCAGGACGGCGTCGCTCAGGCGCCGGCGCGCGTCGCCGGTGAGCACGTGCACCTTCCACGGCTGGAGATTGGTGCCCGAGGGCGCGCGCGAAGCCACGTCGAGGATCTCGCGGATCGTCGCGTCGGCAATCGGCGTGGGCAGGAAGGCGCGGATCGAGCGACGCGTGGTGATCGCCGCGTCGACGGCCCGGGAGGAGGAATCGCTCATCGAAAGGTGGTTCCGAAAGAGGGGGAAGAAACCATCCACGACTGCAGCACCGCGCGCAGCGGCTCGGGCAGCGGCACCGGCCGGCGCGTGGCGCGGTCGACGTACACGTGGACGAAGTGGCCGGCGGCCGCGCTGTCGGGCGCGTCACCGGCGTACAGGGCGATCTCGTAGCGCACGCTGGAGCGCCCGAGCTGCGCCACGCGCACGCCCGCGGCCACCGGCTGCGGGAACGCGATCGGCGCGAAATAGTTGCACTGGGTCTCCACCACCAGGCCGATGACCTCGCCCGCGTGGATGTCGAGCACGCCGGCGTCCATCAGCAGGCCGTTGACGGCCGTGTCGAAGAAGCTGTAGTAGACGACGTTGTTGACGTGCCCGTAGACGTCGTTGTCCATCCAGCGCGTGGTGATCGGACGGAACGCGGCGTAGGCGCTGCGCGGCTCGGGGCCGCGGCGGATCGGTTCGGAGGCAGGGGCGCTCATCGTTTCGGCAAAGGGGACGACGCGCCCATTGTGAGCGAGTCCATCACGCCGTGCTGGCGCGGGCCCAAGCCGCCTGCGCACGTTGCGCGATGCGCAGCGTCTGCAGGTGCACGTCCACGGTGGTGTCGACCACGTGCCCGTAGCCGCCGGCCATCAGCACCACCGCCGGGATGCGGCGCTCGCGCAGCGCGTCCAGCACGATCTCGTCGCGCGCCGCCAGGCCCGCCGTGGTGAGCTTGAGGCGGCCCAGCCGGTCGCCCTCGTGCGGATCGGCGCCGGCCACGTAGAACACCAGGCCCGGCGGGCGGGCGGCCAGGCGCTGCCACACGGTGGCCAGCGCGGGGCGCAGCGCGTCCAGGTAGACGTCGTCGGTGCAGCCGTCGGGCAGGCCCACGTCGAGATCGCTGGGCGACTTGCGGAACGGGAAGTTGCGCTCGCCGTGCATCGAGAACGTGAACACGGTGTCGTCGTCCGCGAAGATGGCCGCGGTGCCGTTGCCCTGGTGCACGTCGAGGTCGATCACCGCCACCTGCAGCAGCGCGCGGCGGCGCCGGTGCCACTCGGCCTGCATCAGCCGCGCCGCCACGGCCACGTCGTTGAACACGCAGTAGCCCGAGCCCTGGCCGGCGTTGGCGTGGTGGGTGCCACCGCCCAGGCTGGCGCTGACGCCGCCCTCTGCTCCGTCCGACCACGCCACGCGGGCGGCCGCGGTCGTCGCGCCCACCGGCCAGGCCGCGCGCGCGGCCAGCGCCGGTGGCCAGTCGAAGCCGATCTCGCGCTGCCCCGCGGCGCCCCGCGTGC
>JACMOG010000305.1 GCA_014378125.1 Vitreoscilla sp.
CTATCTGCAGGGCAGCAACGCCGGCCCCGGCCCGCGCTGGCAGGCTTTCCTGCGCAGCGCGCGCGCGCAGGTGGCCGGCGAGGCGGCCATCGCCGAGGCCTGCGCGGGCGCCTGCGACGCGTTCGACAGCATCATCGGCCTGCTCGACGCGGCCGCGAACCGGAGCGCGCACGCTTGAGGGCGCCCGACGCCATCCATATGTGATCGACGGCGCCGGCCTACTTCACCGGCATCGCCAGCGGCGCCGGCTGCACGTTGCCGCACTCGGCGCCGAGCCAGTGGCCGCTCGAGTCGATCGACGCCGACTCCGTCTTGCCCGCCATCTGCGTGGACATCCGCATCGAGGCCGTGAATGCGCCGCTATTGCTGAACGTGACCACGCCTTCGCCGTTGCCGCTCGGCTGGGTGCACGCGACGCTCACGCGCATGGTGTTGCCGACCAGCGGACCGCGCGTTTGCGTGCAGCTGCCCACGGTTTGCATCGGCAACTGGCTTTGCGCCGCCATCTCCTTGGTCACGCACATCTTGACGACGGCCGAGTTGCCGCTCATCGACGACACATTCATGCCCTGCTTGGCGAGCATGCCCTCCATCATCGCGCGCTGTTCGGGCGTCATCGCCGCCATCTGTTTTTGCATCATCGCCATGGCCTGCTCCATTTTGCCGCCGGCCGATTGCACCTTGCTGGTCATCTGCCACAGCCCGGCCTTGATGTCTTGTGCGTGCGCGGGCGCTCCGGCGAGCACGGCGGCGCCGGCGATGGCGGCGAGAATGCAGGCGAGCTGCTTGAGTGGACGATGCTGCATGGTGGCTCCTGGCTGGCGTTGATGCACGAAGCATAGCCCAAAGCGCGGCGAAAGTATGCATACGCGATAGTTACCTCAATCACAACGCCCTATGGCATACTTTTCAGCCTCACCAACCGATCTGAAAGAATCCCGTGAAACGACTTTTCGCCCTCATGCTCAGCGCCGGCATCCTGACGCCCGCCTTCCTCTTGCCAGCCGCCGCCGATGATACGCCGGTCGTCGCCAAGTCAGCCGCCAAATCCGCCACCAAGGCCGCGCCGGCCAAGGTCACCTCGGTCGAAGGCATCACCGAATACCGCCTCGGCAACGGCATGCGCGTGCTGCTGTTCCCGGACGCGAGCAAGCCGACGCTGACGACCAACATCATCTACATGGTCGGCTCGCGCAACGAGAATTACGGCGAGACGGGCATGGCCCACTTGCTCGAGCATTTGCTGTTCAAGCCGACCGCCAACTTCGGCATCAAGAAGGGGACCAAGACGCCCGTCGAAGTGCTCAACAGCACCGGCGCGCGCTTTAACGGCACCACCTGGTACGACCGCACCAATTACTACGCGACCTTCCCGGCCAACGACGAGAACTTGCGCACCCTGCTCGCGCTCGAAGCGGACCGCATGGTCAACTCGCCCATCGACCAGAACGACCTGTGGAACACCAAGACCAACAAGGGCGAGATGACGGTGGTGCGCAACGAGTTCGAAAGCGGCGAGAGCGATCCGATCCGCGTGACGACCGAGCGCCTGCAAGCGGTCGCCTACGACTGGCACAACTACGGCAAGTCGACCATCGGCGCGCGCTCGGACATCGAGCAGGTCAACGTGGCGCGCCTGCGCGCGTTCTACAAGAATTACTACCAGCCCGACAACGCGACCCTGATCGTCGCCGGCCGCTTCGACGAGGCCAAGCTGCTCAAGCAGATCGACGCCCTGTTCGGCAAGA
>JACMOG010000306.1 GCA_014378125.1 Vitreoscilla sp.
GACGCCCACCGCGAGGACGATCTCGGCGAGATGGCGCTGGTCGAAGCCGACTACGCCTGGATGACGCGCGAGATCATGGCCGTCGCGCGCGAACATGCGGGGGGGCGCATCGTCAGCTGCCTGGAAGGCGGCTACAACCTCTCCGCGCTGGGCCGCAGCGTGGTCGCGCACGTCAAGGTGCTGGCCGAGCTGGACTGACCGCGCCGGGCCCTTCGACAAGAACGCCACACTTCGCGCCCGCCGCATGCGGCGCGCGTTGACATCATGGCATGCCGCGCGTAGATTTGATCTCAGCGGCTGGCATGGTCGTTCGATGTATTTCAGCCCGGGTTGCCGCGCCCGGGTCTTCTGATCGATGTCGTTCATGAGGAGGAATAATGAGCAGATTCATGCGCATCCTGGCAGTCCTTTGCCTGCTGTCGCTGGGCGCCGTATCGAGCCTGGCCAGCGCCACCAATTATTCATTGTGGGTCAACGGCCGCACCGGCGGCGGCCAGGCGGGCAACTACGCCGACTTCACGTACTGGGGCCCGGGCACCACGGCGGCGGGCGTGAACAAGAAGTCGGTGAACTGGGACGGTCGCAGCCACATCTCCGACCAGAACTACCTCGTGCGCAACGCGCTCGACTGCTATTGCACGGGCACCAACTGGTGCTACGTGGCGGCACACAGCGCCGGCGACCTGATGATGGGCTACACGCTGGCCATGTATGGCGGCTCCACGCGCACCGTGTCCAATGCCACGCCCAACGCCAGCGGCGTGTGCGGCGCGGCCGCGGGCGGCGTCACGCAGACCGGCTGGAACATCAAGTGGGTCGACGTGGCGGCCGGCGCCGCCGGCGGCTCGGAGCTGGCCAACGTCGGCGACTGGACCACGTCGGAGCCGCTCGTCTCCGACCTGAAGACCGGCACCGCGCGCGCCCTCTACGACCACAACAACACGCGCAGCCACTGGTTCTACATGTGGGCCGGCGCCAAGGGCACGCTGTACTCCGCGGTCCTGCCGGGCCAGGACGACGAGGTGGTGGCGTACCACAGCGCCGGCGGCGTGTCGGGCTCGTCGGGCGGCTCGTACTGCAATCCGAGCGACTGGTTCTGCAACGACCTCACCATGGGTACCGCGGCCAACGAGGGCGGCACGGCCAAGTGGGCCTGGCACTCGGTGAAGTTCCGCGACGACAACGAGCAGTACGACCACTACACCAACGGCCAGTGGCAGGGCACGGTGGGCCTGGTGCGCCAGGACATGGTGACCAACGCGAACTGAGCGCGCGATGAGGATCCGCTGGCGCGTCGTCGGCCCCGCCGCGCTGCTGTGTGGCGCGGCGGTGTGGTGGGTGGCCTCCCCCGCCAGCACGCCTGCGGCGAGGCTCGATCCCGTGGCGCAGGCGGCCGCGGGCACGCCCGCGCCGCGCGACCCCTCGCCCGCCGCGTCGCGCGCCCTGCGCGCGCCGTTCAGCGCCGTGGGCCTGGACGACCGCCAGGCCCGGCTCGCGCTGTGGCAACAGCGGCTGCAGCGCGCACAGGAGACGCTCGAGTCGTACAAGGCGGCCACGCGCTACCCGTTCGACTCGCGGCCGGCCAACGAGCACCAGGATCAGTGGCTCACGCACCAGGTGGTCACGGGCGACTACCCGCTGCGCCTGCCCGGCACCGGCGTCGTGCCCAACCTGCGCGTGCACACCACGCAGCAGCGCGTGTTCCCCACCGGCGCCGACACGGTGCTGTTCACGGTGTCGGCCACCGACGACAACGGCGCGCCGCTGCCGCTGC
>JACMOG010000307.1 GCA_014378125.1 Vitreoscilla sp.
AGTCCTCCTCGCTCATCTTGCCGGCCGAGAACTGGCCCACGGCCTCGAAAACGCTCACGATGTTGAGATCCTGGCCCTTGTAGTGGCCCGGCAGGATGGTGCCGCCGTACACGTAGATGGCCGGCACGTTGGCGCGCAGCATGCCCATCATGCCGCCGGGCATGTTCTTGTCGCAGCCGCCGATCACCATCACGCCGTCCATCCACTGGCCGCCCACGCAGGTCTCCACGCAGTCGGAGATCACCTCGCGCGACACCAGGCTGTACTTCATGCCTTCGGTGCCCATGGCCATGCCGTCGGAGATGGTGGGGGTGCCGAACAGCTGCGCGTTGGCGCCGAAGTCCTTCAGGCTTGCGACCGCCGCGTCGGCCAGCGGCTGCAGGCCCGAGTTGCACGGCGTGATGGTGGAGTGCCCGTTGGCCACGCCGATCATCGGCTTGCCGAAGTCGGTCTCCTGGTACCCCATCGCGTAGTACATCGAGCGGTTGGGCGCGCGGGCGACGCCCTCGGTGATGTTCTTCGAGCGGCGGTTGGGGGCGGACATGGGCGGTCTCCTGGATTCGTTCTGGCGGGGCGTGGGGGGCCAGTATCGGCGCGTGAAAATGCCGTGTCCAATCCATTCGCCGGGCGGGTGCGCACCGATTCGCAAATGGATGCGCCGGGCATGTCGCGCGAAACGGCGACAATCGCCGGCTGTTCAAGGAGTCCTGTCAGATGCTGGAGCACCCCCACATCGATCCCGTCGCGCTCAACCTCGGTCACTGGCACGTGTTCGGCCACGACTTCGCGCCGGCGATCCATTGGTACGGCCTCACCTACATGGTCGCGTTCGGCCTGTTCGTGTGGTTGGCAGGCCGGCGCGCGCAATACCCGTGGTTCGCGCGCGAAGGCTGGGTGCGCCGCGACGTGGAAGACCTGCTGTTCTACGGCGTGCTGGGCGTCGTGCTGGGCGGGCGGCTGGGCTATGTCGTCTTCTACAAGCCGCTGTACTACGCCGAGCACCTGGGAGAGATCGTGGCGGTGTGGAACGGCGGCATGTCGTTCCATGGCGGCATGCTGGGCGTCATCGTCGCGATGGCGTTCTTCGGCTGGCAGCGCAAGCGGCCGTTCCTGCAGGTGACCGACCTCATCGCGCCGTGCGTGCCGCTGGGCCTGGCCAGCGGACGCGTGGGCAACTTCATCAACGGCGAGCTGTGGGGCCGCGTGGCCGACCCGTCGCTGCCCTGGGCCATGGTGTTTCCCGAGTCGGGCACGCTGCAGCCGCGCCATCCATCGCAGATCTACCAGTTCCTGGGCGAGGGCATCTGCCTGTTCCTGATCCTGTGGATCTTCGGCAAGAAGGAACGCGGCCGCGGCCAGGTCTCCGGCCTGTTCCTCATCGGCTACGGCTTCTTCCGGTTCCTGGCCGAGTTCTTCCGCGCGCCCGACGACTTCATCGGCGACAAGACCACGCTCGTCGGCGATCCGGCCACCCACCTGCTGGCCTTGGGCTGGAGCGAGGGCCAGTGGCTGTGCGTGCCCATGATCCTGGCCGGCCTGCTGATGTTCTGGTGGGGCTCGCGCCAGCCGCGCGGCGGCGTGCCGGCCGCCGCCTGAGAACCTGACCTGACAGAATACGCCCCATGCGCCAGATCTTCCTCGACACCGAAACCACCGGCCTCAGCCCCGAAAGCGGCGACCGCATGGTCGAGATCGGCTGCATCGAGATGGACAACCGCCGCCTCACCGGCCGGCACCTGCACTTCTACCTGAACCCGGAGCGCCGCAACGGCGAGGGCGCGGTGGCGGTGCACGGCCTCACCGACGAATTCCTGGCCGACAAGCCGTTGTTCGCGCACGTGGCCGACGAGGTGATCGAGTTCGTCCGCGGCGCCGAGATCATCATCCACAACGCCAGCTTCGACGTCGGCTTCCTCAACGAGGAACTGCGCCGCTGCGGCCAGCCCAAGTCCAGCACGCACGTGGGGGCCGTCACCGACACGCTGCAGATGGCCCGCGACCAGTTTCCGGGCAAGAGCAACTCGCTCGACGCGCTGTGCAAGCGCCTCGAGGTGGACAACACCAACCGCACGCTGCACGGCGCGCTGATCGACGCCAACCTGCTGGCCGAGGTCTACATCCGCCTCACCCGCGGCCAGGACTCGCTGGTGATGGACATGACCGAGGAGCGCGGCGGCAACCACGGCGACCTGGCCACCGTCATCGATCTCAGCGTGTTCGTGCTGCCCGTGCTGATGGCCACCGAGGCCGAGCTCGGCGACCACGAACGGGTGTTGGGCGAGATCGACAAGGCGAGCGGCGGAACAACAATCTGGCGTGTACGGCAGCCAGAAGCTGTGGCATAATCGCAGGCTGTGCTGCAAACGCGGTGCAACAAGTTATCGGGTGGTTAGCTCAGCGGTAGAGCATTGCCTTCACACGGCAAGGGTCACAGGTTCAATCCCTGTACCACCCACCAACAAGAAGCCTCGCAAGTCATTGATTTGCGGGGCTTTTTTCTGCGGCGCCGCGCGCGTGCGGCCTTCGGGGCGGTCAAGGCGGCGACGAGAGCCTGTCGCTAGGCTGCCTTTTTCGGAGCGCGTACCACGCCCAGCTTGAGTCCCAGCATGCCGAAGATGCGGTTCATCGTCTGCACCGTCCCCTCGCTGCGCTCCTGCTCGATGTCCTGCATCGTCTTGGTGGAGACCCCCGATAGCTTGGCGATCTCGGCCGAGGTCAACCGCATGGTTTGCTTGAGGTGACGTACAGCCTCCGCCAGCGACCATTCCGGGTGGCTCAGGACGTCGTCGATGGCCTTGCGGCGAAGCTCAAGCTGCTCCGGGATCGAGAGGGTGTTGAAGCGCTTGTCCATGATCTCATGCGAGCGCCGACAATTGGTCAGCCATGGCCAGGACGTGTGGCCGCAGGTGATCGATGACGTCAGGCTCGAGCCCCAGGATTTCGCCGTCTGCAGCGATTTGTCGTAGAGGCGCCTCCATCGCCTTGAGTCCGGTGACGAGCAGCGGGCGCGCGACACCCAACGAGGCAACGCTGGTCAGGACGCGATCCCAGTCCACTCGCCCGTAGTCGTTGTCCTCCCAGCGGATGCGCCGCGCGATGCCATCGGGATGCAGGTACATCGGCGCGAAGTCGAACAACGGGGTCAACGCGATGCGGCCGTCGAAGTTCCGCTGCACCGCGGTGTTGCGGGCGTGGTTGTCCGTGTTCAGCAGGGCCAGGTTGGCGACATCGCGCTTCAGGTACTCGAGCACCTCGGCCTGCGGATCCGTGCAATAGCGAACGAGCGCCGTGCAGACCTGGTCGTGGCTGGGCACCGCATCGAACCCCGGCATGCCGGTCAACGTCGCGATGCTCTCCTGCCCGAGTCGAACGACGGCCCCGTTCGCGCCGGCCACGCGGTCGAACCGAGGAATGAACAGCGCGCGCTGGTTCAAGACGAGCGACGCGTGGACGCGCAGGCCGAGGTGCCGAGCGATGGCCATGTAAGGCGCTTCGTGCCGCAGGATGCTTGCGAGCCGCGAGTCGGTCCCGCGCCCGAACTTGACGATGAAATGCACTGTGGCCCGATCGTCGGGTAGCGTGTGATCCAGGTACAGCAGCCCATCGTCCGCCCGCGTCAGCAGGATCTTGGGCCACTCGCCTTGGACGCCGGACGACCCCGCGATGAAAAGGCCGTGCGAGGCCAGGTGCTCCGAGAACACGTCGCCGCGCTGTGCGACCTCGTCGTCGGTGAAACCGTACAGCGGGCTCGCGTTGCCTGCCAGCCAGTCGGCGGCCTCCTTCACGCGGAGATTGCCGATCGCATTGCCCGCGCCGGCCAGCAGCAGACGCCAGTCCGCACCGAGGCCCGCGGCCGGGGGCACGCCGATGCGGCGAAGCAGCTCCTGGCGTCCAAAGCCCTGGGGAAGCAAGTCGATTAGGAAGACGGGCCAGTGCGGCTCTTCCAGAGGCTCGAAGCCCACTGGCCAGCTAGCACACAGACCGTGTGCGTCGTTCGCGCCGGCATGCTCGACGGCCCAGTCGACGGCGTAACCAGAAGAGGTTTTCGCCTTCCAGCCATCTTCCTGCGGGCCGAAGCGGCTCACGCCGGCGACGTCGTGCCAAGCGCCATTGATGTGCAGCTGGACCGTGCAATTTTCAGTCATTTCAGCAGAATTCTATACAAACTTGGCTATCAATTCCAATCAATATATGTAGCTTTCTGCGCAAATGATGCCGTGCTTGGGGAGGCGGCACTCGGCCGCCCTGAGGTACGCTTCAGGGCGGCACCGCGGTAGCGGCGCCGAGCCGACAGTCCCTGCAGTGTTCAAAGATCCTCTCACGGCGGACACGCGCCTCTATGTGACTTCGGAGGGCAGGGATCTGCTTGAGGGCCTGGTGGGCGGCGCCGGCATCACCGGTCTGGAATTCGTGGAGCCCGGCGCCCGCTGAACATCGGGTGCGCAGACTCTTGTCGGCCAGAAGCGGCCGGTCACCAATGACGGCAAAAGGGTGCCCGTGCCCCGGCTTTCCGACGGCCCGGATCTCGACGTGCTTCGATCAATCTGCGAGAAGTATCGGCCGAGTCAGCCGTGCGCGCAGCGAGTACTGTCGAGCCGCATCGGTCAGTCGCATGGTCGCCCACAGCCGGGGCACAGCCCTTGCCAAGTTGCGTCACGCCGCGGACGGCCCAGAGATGCTTCCTCCGATCGATCGGGATGGCGAGAAGGTCTGGGACGCCGGCGGTCCCAATCCTGAATGCCTACTGGAGCCTCGATGAGCAACGATCCAAACCGCCCGCATACGCGACGTGACGCCATGATGGGGCTGGGGGCAGGCCTGGCCACGGCGCCCCTGGTTCTGGCCACTACCGCGAGCCAGGCGCAGACCCCGATTCAGCAGAGTCCGGCCGGCGCGCGCCGCGAGGGAATTCGCGATCCTCGGGACGCCTACCCGAAACCGCCCTTCGCCGAACAGCAGCAACCTTGGCCGGGCCTCGCGAAGAACATGAACCCGCGCCCCGACCACGGTGAGACCAGCTACGTCGGATCGGGCCGGCTGGCAGGGCGCAAGGCGTTGATCACCGGGGGTGACTCCGGCATGGGTCGTGCAGCGGCCATCGCATACGCCCGCGAGGGCGCCGATGTCGCCATCAACTACCTGCCCGCCGAGGAGCCGGACGCCCGCGAGGTGGTCGACCTGATTCGCCAGGCGGGCCGCAAAGCCGTCGCGATCCCGGGCGACCTTCGCGAGGAGGCCTTCTGCCGCCGCCTGGTGGACCAGGCGGTGCACGAGCTCGGTGGGCTCGACATCGTGGTCTGCAACGCCGGGCGGCAGCAGACGCGCCGCTCGTTCCTCGACATCAGCAGCGAGGACTTCGACGCAGCG
>JACMOG010000308.1 GCA_014378125.1 Vitreoscilla sp.
CCTCCGCGGCCGCGCGCGCCTGGGCGCCATCGTGCACGCGTCCGTGCGTACGCAGGCGCTCTTCGTCGAATGTCTGCACGCCGATCGACAGCCGGTTCACGCCGGCCTGCGCGAACGCGCGGAAGCGATCCTTCTCGAACGTGCCGGGGTTGGCCTCCATCGTGATCTCGCAGTCGGCGGCCAGCGGCAGCAGCATGCGCAGGTCGGACAGCAGGCGGGCGATGCCGTCCGGCGAGAACAGCGACGGCGTGCCGCCGCCGATGAAGATCGTCTGCACGGTGCGGCCCCACACGATGGGCAGCGAGCGCTCCAGGTCGGCGCGCACGGCATCCAGGTAGCGCTGCTCGGGCAGGTCCTTCGGCGTGGCGCCGACGCTGCCGTATTCGTGCGAGTTGAAGTCGCAGTACGGGCACTTCTTCAGGCACCACGGCAGGTGCACGTACACCGACAGCGGCGGCGGCGCGGGCAGGCTCAACGCCCCGGGGCGGTGGTACCACTGCGGGTCGCGAAGAGGCGCCCCGGCCAGCGTGGAAGGATCGGCGGCGTTGACCGGGTGGATGCGGACGATGCTCATCTCGGATTCCCAGGGCTCAGAGGTGCCAGGCCTGCTGCATCGATTGGCGCATCTGCGCCGCCGCGATGGCCCGGTGGCTGTGCGCGTTCTTCACTTCCTTGGCGAGCGACGCCACGGTGGCGCCGAACGCCGGGATGAACATCAACGGGTCGTAGCCGAAGCCGCCCTCGCCTTCGCGCGCGCGCAGGATCTCGCCGTTCCAGCGGCCCACGGCCACCAGCGGCGACGGGTCGTCGGCGGCGCGGATGGCCACCAGCGTGCAGGCGAAGTTGGCGCGCCGGTCGTCGGCGTCGCGCAGCTTCTCGAGCAACAGCGCGTTGTTGGCATCGTCCTGGCTTTCGCGGACGGCCTCGCGAGGAATCTCGCGAAGAGGCGCCACGCCCGTGCGCGCGATCACGGTCGCATAGTTCGCCGAGATCACGCCCGGCATGCCGCCCAGCGCGTCCACGCACAACCCCGAGTCGTCGGCGATGGCCGGCAGCCCGGTGGCGGCGGGCGCGTGCCGTGCCTTGGCCAGCGCCTTCTCGATGAACGTGATGTGCGGCTCCTCGGCCTCGGTCACGCCCAGCTCGCCCTGGCGCACGAGCTCGATGCCCAGGCCGTCGAACAGCGCCTGCAGTTCGGCGAGCTTCCTGGCGTTGTTGGAGGCGAGGACGAGCTTCACGATCAGAGCCCCAGCGCGGCCTTCTGCGCCACGATCAGCTGGCGGATGCCGGCGTCGGCCAGGTCCAGCAGCTGGTTCATCTCGACGCGCGAGAACGCGGCGCCTTCCGCCGTGCCCTGCACCTCGATGAAGTGGCCGGCGCCGGTCATGACGACGTTCATGTCGGTGTCGCAGCCCGCGTCCTCGATGTACTCGAGGTCGAGCAGCGGCGTGCCGTCGACGATGCCCACCGAGACCGCGGCCACGAAGCCCAGGAGCGGCGTGCGCTCGAGCTTGCCGGCGGCCAGCAGCTTGGCGATGGCGTCGTGCGCGGCCACGCAGGCGCCCGTGATGGCCGCGGTGCGCGTGCCGCCGTCGGCCTGCAGCACGTCGCAGTCGAGCGTGATGGTGCGCCCGCCCAGCAGCTTCATGTCGAACACGGCGCGCAGCGAGCGGCCGATCAGGCGCTGGATCTCCTGCGTGCGGCCGCTCTGCTTGCCGCGCGCGGCCTCGCGGTCG
>JACMOG010000309.1 GCA_014378125.1 Vitreoscilla sp.
CGTTCCTGTTCTTCGCCAACCGGGGACTGGAAGACATCTACGATCCGCACCGGGTGCTGACGCTGTTCGCCGGCATCGCCGCCGAGCGGCCCGATGCGCGCCTCGTCGTCGCCAACGGCGGCTCGCTGGCCGAGCCGTTGAAGCAGCAGGCCCAGGCACTGGGCCTGGCCGACCGCATCGAGTTCGTCGGCCGCCTCGACGCCGCCGCGCAGGCCGCGTTCTACGCCCGCGCCACCTGGTACCTCAGCGTGCCGCGCAGCGACTCCGTCTCGGTGTCGGTGCTGGAGGCGATGGGGCACGGCTGCATCCCGCTGCTGTCCGACCTGCCGGCCAACCGCGAGCTGGTGCGCGAGGGCGAGTTCGGCGAGAACGGCCTGGTCGTGCCCGACGGCCAGGACGCGCTCACGCTGCGCGACATCGAGCCACTTCGCCGCGACGCGCCGGCGCTGGCCCGCTACAACCACGGGTGGGTCGGCCAGAACGCGCTGTTCGGCCCCAGCGTCGACGCGTTCGTCGCCCGACTCGAGCAATCCACTCCCCAATGAACATCCTCTACATCAACCACTACGCCGGCACGCCCGCACTGGGCATGGAGTTCCGCCCGTACTACCTCGCCCGCGAGTGGGTGCGCGCCGGCCATCGCGTGCAGATGCTCGCGGCGTCGTACTCGCACGTGCGCGCCCGCCAGCCCGAGGTGGGCGTCACGCCGAGGAACGAGACGGTGGACGGCATCGAGTACCGCTGGTACCCCACGAAAGGCTACATCGGCAACGGCATGGGCCGCGTGCGCAACATCTGGGAGTTCCTGAGCCAGGTGTGGCGCGACACCGACCGCCTGGTGCGCCAGATCAAGCCCGACGTGGTGATCGCCTCCAGCACCTACCCGATGGACATCTGGGTGGCGCGCCGCATCGCGCGCCGCGCCAAGGCCAAGCTGGTGTTCGAGGTGCACGACCTGTGGCCGCTGTCGCCCATCGAGATTTCCGGCATGTCGCCGAAGCACCCGTTCGCGCGGCTCTGCTTCAAGGCGGAGTCGGACGCCTATCGCGACGCCGACGTCGTCGTCTCGATGCTGCCGTGCATGCACAGCTACATGGCCTCGCGTGGCCTGGATCTCGACAAGCTCACCATCGTGCCCAACGGCATCTCGCCCGACGACTGGGCCGACAAGCCGTACCCGATCGCGGGCGACCTGGCCGGCGTCCTGGCGACCGCACGCGCCCGCGGCGAGACGGTGGTGGGCTACGCCGGCTCGATGGGCCAGCCCAACGCGCTCGACACGTTGCTGGACGCGGCCGCCCGCCTGCGCATCGACCCGGTGGGCCGCAAGCTGCGCTTCGTGCTGGTGGGCGACGGCCACCTGCGCGCGCACCTGCAGGAGCGCGTGCGCGTCGAGGGCCTGGTCAACGTCACCCTGCTGCCCCCCATCCCCAAGCTGCAGGTGCCCGCCATGCTCGCGCAGGTGGACATCGCCTACATCGGCTGGCAGCGCGTGCCCATCTACCGCTTCGGCATCGCGCCCAACAAGCTGATGGACTACATGATGGCCGGCCGCGCCGTGCTGCACTCGGTGGAGGCCGGCAACGACCCGGTGGCCGAGGCCGGCTGCGGCATCACCGTGGCGCCGCAGGACACCAACGCGGTGGTCAACGGCATGCTGAAGATGATGAACCTGGCGCCCACGGCGCGGGCGGTGATGGGCGAGCGCGGACGGGCGTTCGTGCTGGCGCGGCATACGTATCCGGTGCTGGCGAAGCGGTTCCTGGATGCGCTGCAAAAGGAGCGTCGGTCGTAGAGATGCCTGACCCCGATCCCGTTGTGTCAAGATCGTCCTGTTTCGTTTCGAAGGAAATTAGATGAAGCCCTCCGAAGCCCTGTCCTCCAATCGAGCCGAGATCCGACGCGTGGTGGAATCGCACAGGGCACGCAACGTGCGAGTGTTCGGTTCCGTGGTGCGCGGGCAGGACAAGGATGGCAGCGATCTCGACCTCCTCATCGATCCGACGCCTGAGACGACGCTGTTCGACATCGGTGCCATTCGCCACGAGTTGGGACGTCTATTGGGTGTGCGCGTGGACGTCCTGACGCCCAACGCGTTGCCCGACAGCTTTCGCGGCGAGGTGTTGGCGGAGGCGCGCCCGGTATGACGCGAGACCAGCAGCGTGTCGTCAGCTATCTGGGGCATATCCGGGAAGCGATTGCCTGACCCAGTCGAGATTGCGCATTGGCGCGCGTTGATGCGGATTCATGCAGTTGGGTTAATTATGCGATCTGCATAAACGTTCCTAAAACCTCCCCCGACCTGCGCCGCTTGAGAGGCGGCAACGGCAGGGCGCCTTTCCAGGGCCGCGCTCCCAA
>JACMOG010000310.1 GCA_014378125.1 Vitreoscilla sp.
ATGCGCAGAAAATCATCGATGCGGCGCGCACTGCACATGCCCGTGGGGCGCGGCTGCTGGTTACGCCCGAGCTCTCGATTTGCGGCTACGCGGCCGAAGATTTGTTCTTGCGCCCTGCCTTCACCGTCGCCTGTGATGATGCCGTGAAAACAGTGGCCCGCGAACTCGCCGGGTTAAAAGGCCTGCACGGGGTGGTCGGTCACCCCCAGGGCGGGGACGACCGGACCAAATCGGTGGCGGTGCAGCACCGCTTCAACGCTGCCAGTGTCTTCTGCGAAGGCCAGCTGGTGGCCTCCCACATCAAGCGCGAACTACCCAACTACCAGGTGTTTGACGAGCGCCGGTATTTCATGCCCGGGCAGGGCGGGTGCGTGTTTGCGGTAGAGGGCGTGCAGGTGGGCCTGCTGATTTGTGAAGATGCCTGGTTTGACGCGCCCGCGCGTGCCGCCAAAGCGGCCGGGGCCGAGCTGCTCGCCGTCATTAACGCCTCGCCCTTTCACATGGGCAAAGGCGGCGAACGGGTGCTGCGTATGGCCGACCGCGCCCGCAGCGTGGCGCTGCCGCTGGTGTATGCGCACATCGTGGGCGGGCAGGACGAGGTGGTGTTTGACGGCGGTTCGTTTTGCGTCAATGCCGACGGTGGTTTAAGCGGCCGCGCTCCCAGTTTTAAAGAAAATCTGTTCTTTGTGCAGGTAGTACCTGCGCAAGCAGCTATTGAATTAGTAGCAACTATTGAACCCGAACGCAGCCTGCATGCCGAGCTATGGGATGCCCTGGTGCTGGGTCTGCGCGATTACGTGGACAAAAATCGCTTCCCTGGCGTGCTGCTGGGTCTGTCGGGCGGTATTGACTCGGCCCTGGTGCTGGCGATTGCGGTGGACGCGCTGGGTAAGGACCGGGTGCGCACGGTGATGATGCCATCTCCCTTTACCGCCGATATTTCCTGGATCGACGCGCGCGACATGGCCGCACGCGTGGGCGTGCGCTACGACGAGATCGCCATCGCCCCGATGTTCGACGCGTCCCGCGGGGCGCTGGCCGGCCAGTTCGCCGGCCTGGCCGAGGACACCACCGAGGAGAACATCCAGGCCCGCGTGCGCGGCACGCTGCTGATGGCGCTGTCCAACAAGACCGGCGCCATCGTGCTGACCACCGGCAACAAGAGCGAGATGGCCACGGGCTACTGCACGCTGTACGGCGACATGGCCGGCGGCTTCGCGGTGATCAAGGACGTGGCCAAGACGCTGGTCTACCGGCTGGCCGAGTGGAAGAACCGCCAGTCCACGGTGCGCGCGGACGGCAGCATCGGGCCCGTCATTCCCGAGCGCATCATCACGCGCCCGCCGTCGGCCGAGCTGCGTCCCGACCAGACCGACCAGGACAGCCTGCCGCCCTACGAGGTGCTGGACGCGATCCTGGCCGCCTACATGGAGGAGGACGTGTCCATCGACGACATCGTGGCCGCCGGCTTCGAACGCACCGATGTGGAGCGCGTGACGCGCCACATCAAGATCATCGAGTACAAGCGGCGGCAGTCGCCGGTGGGCATCCGCATCACGCACCGGGGCTTCGGGCGCGACTGGCGCTACCCCATCACATCGCGCTTCCGTGCTTAAATCGATTCATCTCGTCCTCACGCCTTTCAACCTCCGGAGCCCACCATGAAACAGATCACCGCCGTCATCAAGCCGTTCAAGCTCGAGGAAGTGCGCGAGGCGCTCGGCGAGGTCGGCGTGTCCGGCCTCACGGTCACCGAGGTCAAGGGCTTCGGGCGCCAGAAGGGCCACACCGAGCTGTACCGCGGCGCGGAGTACGTTGTCGACTTCCTGCCCAAGGTGAAGGTGGAAGTGGTGGTGAAGGACTCGGACGTCGAGCGCGCCATCGAGGCCATCGTCAAGGCCGCCAAGACCGGCAAGATCGGCGACGGCAAGATCTTCGTCACCGGCGTCGAACAAGTCGTGCGCATCCGCACGGGTGAAACGGACGAAGCCGCCGTCTGACGGCGCGCCCGGTGCTCACACCGGGTTGAAGTTCGCTGGCCCGGCCGGGGCGTTCCCGGCCTCGTCTCGCAGCGTCTGCAGCAGCCGCTCGGGGTCGGTATCCACGCGCAGCCGGTTCACCTGGCGCGCATCCACGAAGCCGGCCTCTTGCGTGTGCGCGAGCAGCTCCAGCAGCGGGCGGTAGAAGCCGGCGGTGTCCAGCATCCCCACGGGGTGCGAGTGATAGCCGAGCTGCTGCCACGGCCACACCTCGAACAGCTCTTCCAGCGTGCCCAGGCCGCCCGGCAACGCCACGAAGGCATCGGCGGCCTCGCCGGCGGCCAGCGTGGCGTCGCCCACCTCGCCCATCAGGCCGGCGTGGCCACCGCCTTAGACCAGGCGATTGTCGCCCGGCCAAGACGCAGGGCCTAGTCGGCGAGTCGCGCCGGCGGCTTGTAGCCGACGATGGCGGTGTCGCACAGCGCGTCGTGCCAGAACTGGCGGCGCGGGTGCAGCCGGGCGCTGAGGGCGTACAGCACGATCCAGCCGCCCATCAGGCCGAAGATGGCGACCGCGCTGGGCAACTGCAGCGCGCTGGCGAGCGCGAGCGGCGGCAGGAACCACACGTACGACGCCAGGTAGCGCGCCAGCGCGCGGCGCGGGCTGAGCGGCAGGCCGCGGTCGGTGAGCAGGCGCAGATGCCACGTCTTCATGGCCAGCGTCTGGCCGGCCTGCGTCCACAGCCCGATGAAGTACACGCCCAGCACGAAGAAGCAGACGGCGATGAGGCCGGTGCGCTACTCGATGCCGCTGGTCTGGTGCACGGCGATGCCGTAGACGAGCGCCGCGAAGGCCAGCACGCCGAACAGCAGCACGCCTTCGTAGAGGAAGGCGGCCATGCGGCGCACGAGCGGCGCGGCGACGAGCCGCTGCGAGGACGGCGCGGCCGGATCGGCGCGCACGGGATCGGCCGTGGCCGGCGAATTCATCGGTGGACGGCAGCGGGCGCGGAGGCGCCGGCGCTCGCCGCGGCCACCGTGGTGTGCTTGGGCAGCAGCGTGGTGCGGTCGACCGAGTTCGGGCCGGCGGAGACCTTCAGCCCGCCGTCGCGCGGGTGGGCCGGCGGGGTGGCGCGGCGGTTCAGCAGCGTGGTGGTGATGCCCGGGCGCTGCGAGGCGCCGGCCGGGGCGGATCCGGAGGGGCTGCGCGCCTGCGCGGCCGAGCTGATGAGATTGTTCTTGGGCTGAACGCTGTCCAGCGGCGGCGGCGCGCGGCGACGTACGACGGCCACGCTGGCGGAAGCGGGGCTGGCCGGCGTGGCCACGCGCTTGGCGGCCAGTTCGCGCTTCTTTTCCTCGGGCAGCGCCTGGTAGGCCTTCCAGCGGGCCTCGCGCTCTTCCTTGGACAGGCCGCGCGTCTCCTGGAAGTTCATGCGCGCCTGCGTGCGCTGGGCCACGGTCATGCGCGACCATTCGCCCATGCGCTGGTTGGCGCGCTGCTGCTCCTCGGGCCCCATCTTCGGGTAGCGGCCGGCCACGTCGATCCAGCGTTCCTTGCTGCGCGCGTCGAGGCCGTTCCAGTCGTTGGACAGCGGCGCCAGCACCTTGCGATGGGCGGCGCTCAGGTCAGCCCAGCGCGGGCCGCCGACGTCGGGCCTGGCCGTGGCAGCGGACGCGGACGTGGCGAGCGGCGTGGTCGACGGGCCGGAGTACTCGGCCTGGGCGGCCAGCGCCGTGGACGCGCAAATGCCCGTGGCCGCCACCATGGCCGCGGCGGCGAGCGATTGCAGGAGGCGAGGAAACGGGGAACGCGACAAGAATCCCTCCGTCATTCCCGCGTGGTCTTGAGGTACTCCGCAAAGCCCGGATCGGTGTACGCGGCCGGCGGCAGGTCGTCGGACAGCAGCGCGGCATCCACCTCGGCGACGGCGGCGATCTGGTCGCGGTCGTGCACGTGGGCGATGCCCATCAGGCCGAACACCAGCAGGGCCAGCGGCATGGCCGAACCCAGCTTCACCCACCAGCCGAGGTGGCTGGCCAGCGTGGCCGAGCCGCCGCGGCCCACCACCACCGCGGCGGGCGCGGTGGCCTGGCGGCGGGCGGCCTGGGCCCGGGTAAGGGCCTGTTCGCGGGCGAAACGCAGGCGTTCCGTGATGTCGGGCGCCGTGGACATGGCGCGTTCGCCCAGCATCGAAGCGACTCGCACGCCGAAGCGTGCCTCCAGGCCGTCGCGGTCGGGCACGGGGGAGTAGGTCGATTTCGTGTGGTTGTTCATGGTGCGATTCCCTTGGCTTTCAACGCCTTGGCCAGCGCGTGGACGGCGCGGGAGCAGTGCGTCTTGACGCTGCCTTCCGAGCATCCCATCACGGATGCGGTCTCGGCAACGTCCAGTTCCTCCCAGTAACGCAGCAGGAAGGCTTCGCGTTGACGCGCGGGAAGCTCACCGACCTGTTGTCCAATCAAATGAAGGATTTGATCCCGCGATACGGAATCAGATGCACTTTCGGTGCCAACGTTCCCTTCGATGCCATCCAGCATCTCCAGGATGTCGAACTCGCCGTCCTCGTCGCTGCCTCCGCCGAAGTCCGAAAAGTTGTGGACGACCGCGTTGCGCACCTTCTGGCGCCGGAACCAGTCCATCGTGGGGTTGGAAAGGATGCGCTGGAACAACAGCGGCAGCTCGGCAGCCGGCCGGTCGATGTACTTCTCGGCCAGGCGGATCATCGAATCCTGCACGATGTCCAACGCGGCGTCGTCGTCGCGCACGGCGAAGGCCGTGCGCTTGAACGCGCGTTTCTCGACACTCTTGAGGAAGTCTGAAAGTTCTTTGTCGGTGGCCAAGGTGGGGGCTGAACGCGGCGGCGCGCCCAGTCTGATGACGCGGCGGATTATGTCACCGCGGCGTGAAAGTTTGCTGGCGGGCAACATGCGCCATGCGACTTCGCGATCCGCGAAGGCTCAGTTGAGCACGGATCGTGTGCACTTGGCGAGCGTAAGTGGGTTGTTCAGTGCAATAATGGTGCCTCGCACAAATGCGAACCGGTCCGAAAGCCGACCCGAAAGCGGGCACCGGCAGTCTTCGATCTACAGGTTCTGAATCCGCCTCACGAGGGCGAGAAGAGGAGCACCAATGGTTTTTCGTCAGAGAAATTCACAGAGGTTCCCAATGGAAATGTCCCACGCGGACGTGAAGCGCAACGCTTCCACGAGTCCGCAGAGTGCCACGCACTCTTCAAACCCCCCCTCGAATCCCGCCCAGGATCCCAACGGATCCGAGATCCTCGTGCGCTGCCTGCAGGCCGAGAACGTCAAGTACGTCTGGGGTTATCCCGGCGGCGCGGTGCTCTATATCTACGACGCGCTGTACAAGCAGCAGTCCACCCAGCACGTGCTGGTGCGCCACGAGCAGGGCGCGGTGCACGCCGCCGACGGCTACGCGCGCGCCACCGGCGAGGTGGGCGTCGCGCTGGTCACGTCCGGCCCGGGCGACACCAATGCCGTCACCGGCATCGCCACGGCGTACATGGACTCCATCCCGATGGTCATCATCACGGGACAGGTCCCCACGCCGGCCATCGGCCTCGACGCATTCCAGGAGTGCGACACCGTCGGCATCACCCGCCCCATCGTCAAGCACAACTTCCTCGTCAAGGACGTGCGCGAGCTCGCCTCCACGTTGAAGAAGGCGTTCCACATCGCCCGCACCGGCCGGCCCGGCCCGGTGGTGGTGGACATCCACTAGGACGTCTCCCAGCACCCCGCGCCGTCCGCGTACCCCGACCACGTCGAGATGCGCTCGTAC
>JACMOG010000025.1 GCA_014378125.1 Vitreoscilla sp.
GGCCAGCACCTGGTCGGCGGCGGCGAAGGCGGCCTCGTAGGCGACCGGGTCGTCGTTCTTCGACGCGATGGGGATGGCCTTGGCCAGGCGGAAGAACAGCCCCAGGCCCGGCGTCCGGAAGATGCGCGCGTCCATGAGGAAGCGGATGGGCCGTGGGCTGGCCGCCATCAACAGCACCGGGTCGACGAAGCTCACGTGGTTGCACACCACGATGGCCGGCCCGGTGGCCGGGATGTGGGCGTCGCCCTGGATGCTGAAGCGGTATGCCGTGCGGGTGAGCACGAACGCGATGAAGCGCAGCAGGTATTCCGGCACGAGGCAGAAGATGTAGCCGGCCACCACGGCGTTGGCGATGCCCGTGATCAGGAACACGCCGCCGATGCTCACGCCGAAGTGCAGCAGCGCCCCGGCGATCAGCGAGCTGGCGATCATGAACAGCGCGTTGAGGATGTTGTTGGCAGCAATGATGCGGGCCCGGTGGCTAGCGAGCGCCCGCATCTGGATGAGCGCATACATCGGCACGCTGTAGAGACCGGCGCTGAGCGACAGCATGAACAGGTCGATCATCGGGCGCACGTGCTGGCCCTGGCGCGCGAAGTCGGCCAGGCCCCACAGCGCCGTGGTGGGCGCCGCCAGGTGGTTCACCGCGAAGTACAGGTCGATGGCGAACACGCTCATGCCGATGGCGCCCAGCGGCACCAGGCCGATCTCGACCTGCCGGCGCGACAACACCTCGCACAGCAGCGAGCCGATGCCCACGCCCACCGAGAACAGCAGCAGCAGGAGCGACGCCACGTGCACGTCGCCATGCAGCACGTCCTTGGCGAAAGACGGGAACTGCGACAGGAAGGTGGCGCCGAAGAACCACATCCACGAGATGCCCAGCAGCGAGCGGAACACGACGATGTCCTTGCTCGCCAGCTTCAAGTTGCGCAGTGTCTCGGTGACCGGGTTCCAGTTGATATTGAGCCGCGGGTCGTGCGCCGGCGAGGCGGGAATGGCCTGCGCCGTCAGCCGGCCGATGACCGCGATGGCCAGGCACGTGCCGCCCGCCAGCTCGGGGCCGATGCCGGGCACCACCACCAGCAGGCCGCCGGCCAGCTGGCCCAGCAGGATGGCCACGAACGTGCCCATCTCGACCATGCCATTGCCGCCAGTGAGCTCCTGCTCGCCCAGGTGCTGCGGCAGGTACGCGTACTTCACCGGGCCGAACAGCGTGGAGTGCACGCCCATCAGGAACAGGCACCCCAGCAGCACCGGCACCTGCTGGCCGACGAATCCCCAGGTGGCCAGCACCATGATCAGGATCTCGAACGACTTGATGAAGCGCATCACCCGCGCCTTGTCGTACTTGTCGGCCAGCTGCCCGCTGGTGGCCGACAGCAGCACGAACGGCAGGATGAACACCGCGCTGATGACCAGGCCCGCCTTGTCGGGCGGCAGCCACGACACGCTGAGCTGGTACGTGACCAGCACCGTGAAGGCGAACTTCAGGACGTTGTCGTTGCCGGCGCCGAAGAACTGGGTCCAGAAGAATGGCGCGAAGCGGCGTTGGGACAGGAGCGCGAACTGGCTGGGGTGGGCTTCACTCATGGAGGAACGGATCTGCGGAGATTGTGCCGACTGTAGCCGCAGGCCTTCGTTCGCGCCCTCGGCGACACCCTCGCTTTCGACCGCTTTCGCGGGGGTCACCGCACCACCGTGGCGGGGCCGGCGAGCTGCGTGCGCTGCAGCCACGCGAACATCGATTCGACCGTCACCGTCTCGATGTGGTCGCTGAAGCGCTTGGCGTTCGGGTGGTCGTCGAAGGCGACGTTGGCGCGCGTGATGCGCCCGCCCAGGCGCGTGAGCGCGTCGATGTGCAGCACGGTGGGCTGGTAGTCGTGCAGTTGCAGCCAGGCCTGCGCGCGTTCGCGCGTGCTGGCGGCGGGGTCGAGCGAGCCGGCCAGCGTCTCGAGCGCCCACTGGTTGCTTTGCTGGTAGCGCGTCGACCACGGGTAGGCGACGACGCTGTAGGCGGGGCTGTGCCATTGCACGAGGCGCCGGTCGTCGGTGAGCACCTGCAGCAGCGCGGCCTGCACCTCCGGGCTCGGAATGACGTAGGCGGCCTCGTAGCGGAACGGCGTGTCGAGGAAGAACTCGGCCAGGCCCTGGCGGAAGACCGCGGCCTCGGCCGTGCCGCACTGGTTGAGCTTGTGGGCGATGCGCCAGGTGCTGCGCGGCACGCGCCGCGCCGGCGGCCCGTCGAACAGCGCGGCGCCGCTGGCGGGCCAGCGTTCGGCGCGATCGCTGGAGGAGGGCGTGGGCGTGTCCTCGCGATAGGCGAACGCCAGGTGCGACCAGTCCAGGCCGTACTTGCGCAGGTCCTGGCCGGCGCGCGCGATGATCAGCACCCGGGCATCGGTGGCGTCCAGGCTTTGCTGGACGCGCTCGGCCAGTGCCAGCCCGCGGGTGACGCTGAGCGAGTCGGGCGGCGTCGCATCGCAGGTCTGCCCGGCCATGGCGGCGGACGAGACGAGCACCAGGACACCCACGATCAGGCGCCACAGCCGGCTCATCGCGACACCCGCTGGTTGTAGGACAGCGTTCGGCCGATCTCGTTCGGCACGAAGGCGATCACATGGCCGGCGGCGCTGAGCACCATGCCGGTGGCGACGGTCGTGACGGTGATCACCGTGCCGACTGCCACGCTCACCGTGCCCACCGCCCTGCCGGCGAAGCAGACGCTGCCCTTCACGCCGTCGGCGACGTTCTCGACGACCCACACGGTGCCCTGCGCGCTGGCCTCGACGCCCGTCACGACGATGGAGCCGACGCCGGCCACCAGCACCACGGGCAGTGCGACCGAGATGGCCACGGGCACCAGCGAGGCCTCGCTCACTTCGCTGGCGTTGGTTTGGGCATGGGCGGTGCAGGCAAAGGCCATGGCAAGCGCGACGATGACGCGGGAGGCCGGAGGGGGTTTCATGTGAAGCGTCCGAATTGGAGAAGTCGCGATGGTGCGCAGCGCTCGCATGACCCGCAACGGGATTGCGACGAGTGCCGGGCGCTGCCTCGTGAGGTATCGTCCACGGATACTTTTTGCCACGCCCGCCATGAGCTCCACCGCCGAGATCGTCAACGTCCTGAAGAGCGAGCTGAAGCTCGCGCGCCTGACCTACGCCGACCTGGGGCGCGAGCTTGGGTTGGCAGAGTCGAGCGTCAAGCGGATGTTCGCCAAGGGCGACATGCCGCTCAAGCGCATCGACGAGATCTGCCGCGTGCTCAAGTGCGATTTCTCGGAGCTCGCCCGCAAGGTGGCCGACCTGGAGTTGCTACGCGACGAGCTGACGCTGGAGCAGGAGCGCGCCGTCGTCGGCGACAAGCGGCTGCTCGTGATGGCGCTGTGCGCGCTGAGCCAGTGGCCCTACGAGCAGATCATGGGCATGTACGCGTTCACCGACGCCGAGGCGGTGCGCCACCTGACCCAGTTGGATCGCCTTGGCATCATCGAGCTGAAGCCGCTGAATCGCTACCGGCTGAAGGTGGCCAAGACCTTCCGCTGGCGCGCCAACGGTCCGGTGATGCAGTTCTTCCGCGACCATGGCGTGGTCGACTACTTCGCGGGAGGATTCGACGGCGAGAACGAGATGGTGAGCCTGGTGCACGGACACATCAGCCTGCCGATGGCCAAGGTGTTCCAGGAGCGTTTGCAGCGCCTCGCCCAGGATTTTGCCCAGCAGCACCAGGCTGACCAGCGACTGGCGCCGGCGCACAAGCGGGGGTTCACGGCCGTGATGGCCTTGCGGTCGTGGACGTTCGGGCCGCTGCGAGAACTGCTGCGCGACCCGAACATCGAGCCCTAGCGGGTGGCCAGCGCGGGCGCGTTTTCGCGCTCGACCATCTCGCGTGCGAACTCGATGAACGCCACCGCTCCACGTGAAGCGGGATCCCACACCACGCCAGGCTGGCCATAGCTGGGCGCCTCTGCCAGGCGCACGTTGCGCGGGATGACGGTGTTGAACACCTTGTCGCCGAAGTGCGCCTTCAGTTGGTCGCTGACGTTCACCTGCAGCGTGATTCGGGGGTCGAACATCACTCGCAGCAGGCCGATCAGCTCCAGGTCGCGGTTGAGGTTGGCATGCACCTGCTTGATCGTGTTGACCAGGTCGGACACGCCCTCGAGTGCGAAGTACTCGCACTGCATCGGCACGATGACGCCGTGGGCGCTGCACAGTCCGTTCAGCGTCAGCAGGTTCAGCGACGGGGGGCAGTCGATCAGGACGAAGTCGTAGTCGTCGGCCACGGCCTTCAGGGCCCGGCGCAGGCGTTCGTTGCGGCGCTCCAGCGCGACCAATTCCACTTCGGCGCCGGCCAGTTCCCGGTTGGCGCCCAGCACGTCGTACCCACCGCTGGTCGAGCGTTGCACCGCCTCCTGGATCGTGGCGCTTTCAAGCAGTACGTCGTAGACCGTCAGCGGAAGCTCTCGCTTCTGGATCCCGGAGCCCATCGTGGCGTTGCCTTGCGGGTCGAGGTCGACGAGCAGGACGCGCTGAGCGACGAGCGCGAGGCCGGCCGCCAGGTTCACCGTGGTGGTGGTCTTGCCGACGCCGCCCTTCTGGTTCGCGATGCAGAAAATTCTCGCCATGGGTGACCGGTGAAAGCGCTGTTGAGCGGAAAAGGTGCTGCCGTATTGTCGCGGCTACTTTGCCGCCGCGTCAGCCTGATCCCGTGGCCGTAGCCACACGAGACAGCGTTTTTCGTTCAATTCAGGCACCGTCAGTTGTTCCACGTGAAACATCTCGACGGTCGTTGGGATCCCAGCGCGCTCTTCGGCCGACAGGTTGGCCTTCATCGCGGCCCACTGCCCATGGGGCGCGAGCAGCGGGCGGGTGAGCGAGGTGAAATCCAGGATCGATGCGAAGGCGCGCGAGGTGATCAGGTCGAACTCAGGCGCCTTGAAGGTGCCGGGCGCCTCGACGCGTCCATGGATGCCATGGAGATTGGGCAACCCCAACTCGGCAGCCGCTTGACGAACGAAGGCGGCCTTCTTGGCCACAGCGTCCACGCAGGTCACCTGCCACGTCGGATTCAACATGGCGAGGATGACGCCCGGCAAACCGGCGCCGCTTCCGACGTCCAGCAGCCGCAACTTGCCCTGCCCTGCGGTGCCGGTACCGGCTCGCAGCGGCAGCACGACGGCCAGGCAATCCAGCAGGTGATGCGTGAACATCTCGCCGGTGTTGCGCACCGACGTGAGGTTGTAGACCTTTGTCCAACGTTGGATCAGCGACAGATAGGCCAGCAGGCGCTGGCGCTCGGTCGCGAGCAGCTCGAGTCCGAGGGTGGGCGCGAGCGCCTCGAGTCGACCGTCAAGGCGGGACGGGTCTCCGTATTCAAGCGGCATGTTCGGCGGGAGAGGCGGTCGGATGTGAGAAGCCCTTGAAGCGCTTCTTCTTCAAATGGACGAGAAGCAGCGAGATGGCCGCGGGCGTGACGCCGGAGATTCGTGTGGCTTGGCCGAGTGTCTCGGGCCGGTGCTGGCTGAGCTTCTGGCGCACCTCGAAGGAGAGCGCCGTGACCTGGTTGTAGTCCAGCTCGGTGGGAAGCGCGAGCTCCTCCAGGCCTTGGGCCCGGCTGACTTCCTCGTTCTGCTTGTCGATGTAGCCGGCGTACTTGGTGGCGATCTCCAGCTGCTCGATCACCTCCCCTGCCAGCTGTGGGCCGAGCTCCGCGGTCAATGTTTCACGTGAAACATCAACCTGCGGTCGTGCGACAGAGGTGATGGCGACGACGGTGTCGAAGTTGATTCCGGGACGGCGCAGCAGGTCAGCGAGGGAGTGTTCATGCTCCAGCGCCTTGCCGAGCAGCCGCTCGGCGTCCGAGGCGGGCAGGATGTTGGGGTGCACCCAGGTCGAGCGAAGGCGTTCAGTCTCACGCGCCAGCACCTCGCGCTTGCGACTGAATTGAGCCCAGCGTGCGTTGTCGACCAAGCCCAGCTGGCGGCCGAGTTCGGTCAGGCGCAAGTCGGCGTTGTCCTCGCGCAGCTGCAGCCGGAATTCGGCGCGGCTGGTGAACATGCGGTACGGCTCGGTGACACCCTTGGTGATGAGGTCGTCCACCAGCACGCCCAGGTAGGCCTGGTCGCGACGAAGCACGAAGCCGTCGGCGCGATCCGCGGCGCGCAACGAGGCGTTCACGCCTGCGAACAGCCCCTGCGCCGCGGCCTCCTCATAGCCCGTGGTGCCATTGATCTGGCCCGCGAAGAAGAGGCCCGCGATGGAGCGCGTCTCGAACGTGCTCTTCAGCTCGCGTGGATCGAAGTAGTCGTATTCGATCGCATAACCCGGGCGGGTGATATGCGCCTGCTCGAAACCGGCAATGCTGCGCACCAGGTCCAGTTGCACGTCGAACGGCAGCGAGGTGCTGATCCCGTTCGGATAGATCTCGGTGATATCGAGGCCTTCGGGTTCGACGAAAATCTGGTGGCTGGCCTTGTCGGCGAAACGCACCACCTTGTCTTCGATCGAGGGGCAGTAGCGCGGCCCCACGCCTTCGATCTGCCCGGAATACAACGGGCTGCGATGCAGCGCGTCGCGGATGATCTGGTGGGTACGCTCGGACGTATGCGTGATCCAGCAACTGACCTGCCCCGGATGATCGTCGGTACTGCCCATGAA
>JACMOG010000311.1 GCA_014378125.1 Vitreoscilla sp.
AGCGCGTGAGCGCCTTCTTCATGTAGCGCAGGTAGGCGCCGCCGTGGCGGGCCTCGTCGCGTGCCAGCGTCTCGTAGATGTGCTTGATGACCGGCTCGGTGTGCCATTGCGCGGCGCGCCGATACCAGTGGTTCAGGCGGATCTCGCCGCAGAAGTGCAGCATCAACGTCTCGAGCGCCGGGGCCGGATCGAACTCGAAGCGCACGGCGTGCAGCTCTTCCTCGGTGGGCACCAGCTCGGGGCGGAAGCGGCGCAGGTACTCCATGAGTACCAGCGAGTGCTTCTGCTCTTCGAAGAACCACACGCTCATGAAGGCGCAGAAATCGCTGTCGTCGCGGTTGTCGCGCAGGAACATCTCGGTGGCCGGCAGAGCCGACCATTCCGTGATGGCGTTCATCTTGATGGTGGTGGCCTGCTCGTCGGTGAGTTGCGACGGATCGAAGGAATCCCACGGGATGTCCTTGTCCATGTCCCAACGGACGGCTTCGAGTTGCTTGAACAGTTCTGGATACAGCATGCTGGCGTCAGTCTCCTGGCACCGATTTTAAACGGTACCAAGCTTCGTTGGTGAGACAAAAGGCGGAGGATACCGAACGACTCCTGGTGGAGCCCCGGCAACAGCCTTGCGAAATCACGGTCAATTGGCCGGCTCGCCGGCATCCTTTCGCCACTCGGTGACGGCCGCGCCGACCTCGACGAGGCCCGTCAACACCCGGACTCCGGCAATCCGCAAGCCTCGCAGGGCCGGCGAACCGCCGCCGGCCCAGAGGGTGACCGAGGCCGGCAGTCGGGCGCGCAGTTCGGCCAGCGCCGCCAGCGACTGCGCGTCGGGCAGGCTCTGCGAGAAGCTCAGCGCCACCACGTCGATGCGGTGTGCCGCTGCGGCGGCCACGATGTCGGCCAGGGGCGTCTGCGTGCCCAGCGGCAGCCAGCGGCACGCCTGCAGCGTGAGCATCGCCTCGGCCATCAGCAGCCCCAGCCCGTGCGCCTCGCCCGGCACGGTGGTCAGCAGCAGGCGCGGCGCGCGCGCCTCCAGGCCGGTCTGGAACGGCACCAGCGCGCTGCGCAACACCGACTGCACGGCCTCGCTGTACAGGTGTTCCTCGTAGACGGCGATGCTGCCCGCCAGCCAGGCCTCGCCCACCGCCTCGGTCAGCGGCGCGACGCCGTCGACCACGAAGGTGGCCAGCCCGGTGCGTGCCAGGCCCAGCGTCAGCCAATGGCGCAGGGCCTCGGCGCCGCCGCTGCGCAGGGCGGCCACGCCGCCGGCGACCTCGAACACGCCGCGCGTTCGCGCGGGGGCAGGTGGCGGCGCGGCCAGCTGCGCCAACAGGGCGTCGAGTTCGGGCTCCGGCAGCGCCAGCAGCCGGCCCGGGCGCAGGCCGGCCAACAGGGCGCGGCGCACCAGCACCAGGCGGTCCACCAGCGAGCGCGGATAGCAGCGATCGCCGGCGGCGTCGCGCAGCGGGCGCGGAAAGCCGTAGCGGCGCTCCCACGCACGCAGCGTGTCCTTGCCCAAGCCCGTCTCCTGCTCCACGGCCGCGATCGACAGGAGGGGTTCCGGCGTGCGAACCTCGGAGAGCGCGACAGGTGAATCCGAAGTTGGGTGCGGGGACGTAACCATGACATGCAAGTCGTGAGATCCCATTCGTCCAAACAGATCCGCTGGAACGCTGTGGGGAGTTCCTATTGGAACGCAGAAATAGAATCCTGTCCTGGACAATCAGGACTGCAATTGGCAAAGTGCTCCTCATGAACGCCTTGATTTCATTGTTTGTCCTGGACAAACCCTTCAATCGCCGTCCTCCGGGCGCGAGGCGCGTTCGACAAGTCCCCCCTCGAATCGAGGTGTCGCGCCCTGTCGGCGCTGGAACTTCGGGCGCAGAATTCGCTCTCAATGAGTGTGCGAAGGCCGCCGCGCCGGCGCACCGCCGCGCACGCCGTGGCGTCCTGGCCAGTTTCCTCGCTGCGCAGCTTCGGCGGTTCTCCCTCGAAACGTCCCGAGCGCTTCTCCTCCTCCCTCCCTCCCTTGTTCGCTCAGGGGCGCTGCGCAGCGACATTTATTCCCCGGTGACGGCCACGCCCGCCACCGCCCGGGGCGCCCGATGAGCCGCCCCCGCATCGCGGTCATGGGCTCCGGCATCGCCGGCCTGGGCGCCGCCCACCGCCTCGCCCCCCACTGCGACGTCACGGTCTTCGAGTCCGACGCGCGCCTGGGCGGCCACGCCAACACGGTCGACGTCACGCTGCCCGGGCCCGATGGCGACGTCACGCACGGCGTCGATACCGGCTTCCTGGTCTTCAACGAACGCACCTATCCGCGCCTCATCGCGATGTTCGCCGAACTGGGCGTCGAGGTGGCGAAGTCGGAGATGACGTTCTCGGTGCAGGCCCCGCGCCCCGACGGCAGCCAGCTGGAGTGGAGCGGCACCAGCCTGAACACCGTGTTCGCCGACCGCGGCAACCTGCTGCGCCCGCGCTTCCACGGGATGCTGTTCGACCTGATGCGCTTCAACCGCCTGGCCACCGACCTGGCGCGGCGCGGCGTCGACACCGAACTGGCGCAGCCGCTCGACGAATTCCTCGCGCAAAACCGCTTCGGCGGCGCGTTCATCGACGACTACCTGCTGCCGATGATCGGCTGCATCTGGTCGTGTTCCACCGTGCAGATGATGCGGTTTCCGGTGGGCACGCTCATTCGCTTCTGCCACAACCACGGGCTGCTGCAGGTGCGCGAGCGTCCGCAGTGGTTCACCGTCACCGGCGGATCGCGCCAGTACGTGGACAAGCTCGCGCCGCGCATCGGCCGGGTGCGCCTGGCCACGCCGGTGCTGGCGGTCACGCGTGACCTGTCGCGCGACGCCGGCTTCGGCGCCACCCACGGAGGACGCGTGGCGGTGCGCACGCGCGAGGGCATCGAGTGGTTCGACGAGGCCGTGATGGCCACGCACGCGCCGCAGACGTTGTCCATGCTGGCCGATGCCAGCGCCGACGAACGCCGCACGCTGGGCGCGATCGGCTACCAGGACAACGAGGCCGTGCTGCATACCGACGAGACCCTGCTGCCGCGTCGCCGCGCCGCCTGGGCGGCGTGGAACTACGAGCGCGACGTCGTGGCCGGCAGCAACAGCCAGAACGACTGCCTGCACTACCTGCTCAACCAGCTGCAGCCGCTGCCATGGCAGCAGCCGGTGATCGTGTCGCTCAATCCGCTGCACGCGCCGCGCGAGGAGACGGTGCTGCGCCGGATCACCTATGCGCACCCGGTGTTCGACAACGACGCGATCGCCGCGCAGGCGCGGCTGCCGGCGCTGCAGGGGCTGTCGCACGTGTGGTTCTGCGGCGCCTGGACGGGCTACGGTTTCCACGAGGACGGATTGAAGTCGGGCCAGCAGGTGGCCCAGCGGATCCTGGAGCGAATGGCGGCGCGTGGGGCCGTCCGCGCCGACGCCCCGGCGTTGCTCGAGGCCGCGTGATGCCCGCCCAGGGCGCTCCGCTGCGCGCACGCATCGGCTTCGGCGAGGTGCGCCACAAGCGCCTCGCGCCGGTGGAACACGCGTTCGCCTATCCCACCTGCTTCCTGATGCTGCCCCTGCGCTCGCTGCGTCGCCAACCCGACTCGGTGCTGGCGCGCAACCGGCGCGCGCCGTTCGGCTTTCGCGACGCCGACCACGGCGACGGCCGCGCCGACAGCCTGGCCTGGCTCGAGGAACTGCTGGCCGGCGAGGGCATCGCGGACGCCGACGGCGAGGTCTGGCTGCACTGCATCCCGCGCATGTTCGGCTTCGCGTTCAAGCCGGTCAGCTTCTGGTACGCGCACCGCGCCGACGGCACGCTGGCGGCCATCGTCGTCGAGGTGGACAACACCTTCGGCGAACGTCACTGCTACCTCCTGGCCGGCGACGGGCTCGACTTTGGCCGCATGCTGTCGGCGGCCAAGGTGTTCCACGTGTCGCCGTTCTGCGAGACGCGCGGCGACTACGCGTTCCGCTTCATGCGCACCGACCTCGCGGCGCGCGACGAGTGCGGCCGCACCGCGGTGCGCGTGGAGCTGCACGTGGACGGCGCGCCGCTGCTGCTCACCAGCGTGTCGGGCCGCATCGAGCCGCTCACGCGCGGCGCGGTCCGCTTCGCGCTGTGGACGCTGCCGGCGATGACCGCGGTGATCGTGGCGCGCATCCACTGGCATGCGCTGAAGCTGTGGCTGAAGAAGCTGCCCATCATCGGCAAGCCGGTGCCGCCCGAGCTCGCGGTCAGCCGGGGCAGGGCTCCGACCGCAGGCGCGACGTCCGCAGCGTCGACGCGGCCTTCTCCGACACGCGCCGAGCGCGCCGCGGTTGAAAATACCGCTTCCCCGGCCCAGGATCTCGCATGACATCCGGAACGCTTCCCCCGTCCGCCGGCTCCGGCGCCCGCGTCAAGCCCGCGCGCGTCCCCGCCGCGGCGCGCGCCGCGTTGGCCCTGCTGCCGCGGCTGCAGGCCGGCACGCTCAGCGTGCGCACGCCCGACGGCGCCACGCACCAGGCCACCGGCGCCACGCGGGCCGAGTTGCACGCCACGCTGCACGTGCACGACTGGGCCATGTTCGGCGCCACGATGCGCGCCGGCGACATCGGCTTCGCAGAAGGCTTCCTGGCCGGCCACTGGACCACGCCGCACCTGGCCGACCTGCTGCGCCTGTTGCTGGCCAACCGCGCCGTCATCGAGAA
>JACMOG010000312.1 GCA_014378125.1 Vitreoscilla sp.
CGCCCGCCTGGGCCAGCAGCGCGGCCACCGGCAGCGGCGCGTCGACCGCGCGCCAGCCGGCCTCGCCCTCGCCCTCGCGTGCGATCTCCCATCCGGAGACCAGCGCGACGCGCGACGAGCGAGCGCCGTCCGTCATGCGGACTCTCGGGACGAGCGACGGGCGACGGCCGCGACCACGGCGTTCAGGCCGGGATCAGCTGCGACAGCGCGCCGCGGATCGCGGCCACGCTGGAGAACACGCTGCGCGTGAGCATCTGGTCGGGGAACTCGATGTCGAACGCCGATTCGAGGCCCAGCATCACGTTGACGCTGGCGTGCGACGTGAGGCCGGCCTGGTACAGGTCGGCGGAATCGGCCAGCGTGCCGGCGTCCTGTGCCAGGCGGCCGTGCTGCGCGAGCACCGCGCGGATGCGGGTGTCGAGGGAGGCGTTGTCGGTCATCGGTCGTCGCTCTTTTCGTTCCTGGCTGCGTCCGCGAGCTCGTGGCCCGCGACCCCACCGCAGTTTTCTTCGTTCACTTCACGCGCGGCCGCATGGCAATGCCACGACGATCGCGCAGGCCATGCCGTCATCCTGCGACGACGTCACGGCAATCTCGTACGTTCCGAAGCGTTCCGCCGATTCGGCGGCCCGCCCATGCAACCGGATACGGCCTGACGTACCCACGCAATCCGTCATCTCGATCTGCGACCACCCGATCCCCGCCTCCGACAGGTCGAAGGCCTTGATCGTGGCCTCCTTGGCGGCGAAGCGCCGCGCGAGCAGCGCCGGGTCGAGCCGGCCGGACACCGTGCAGTCGCGCAACTCGCCGGCGGCGAACAGGCGTTGCGAGAAGCGGGGGCCGAACGATTCGATCGACGCCGCGATGCGGTCGACATGGACGAGATCGATCCCGATGCGTGCGCCGCCCGCGCTCGCCGGGGCGAGTTTCAGGGCGGTCACGGCGCTTGTTTCGGGCATGGTTACAAAACGTATCCGGCGATTCTAGCGGCCAGTCGGCCGCCTCGCCGCAGGGAACGTTCGACATGTGAACCCAGGCGCGGGCAAAACGTCGCGGGATGCCACTTATGTCACGCCCGTGTGGGCAAGGCGCCCCGCCAAGGTCGCGATGCCCCTTACTTCGTGGGGGCCAGTTGGCGCACCAGGCGGCGCAGCCCGGTCCATGCCTGCAGGGGTATCTCGTGCCCGCCGTCGAACGGCGACCAGCGCACGTCGGCGTCCTCGGCCACCAGCGCGTCGCGCAGCGATTGCCCGGCGAAGAGGCCCAGGTTGGCGTCCTCGCGTCCGTGCAGCAGCTCCACGCGCACGCCGCGCAGCCGGTGCATCGCCGGCGCCCACTCGCTGAAGGCCAGGCGCGAGGCCGACCACAGCGCGAGCGCGTCCACGGCCAGCGGCGGCGCCTGAAGCGCGCAGTCGAGCGCCAGCATGGCGCCCTGCGAGAAGCCGGCCAGGAGAAGCGGCAGCCCTGGCGCTCGCTCGCGCAGCGCGCGGGCGGCCGCGTGCACCACGTCACGTGCGGGCTCGCGACCGGGCGGGTGGGTATCGTGCAGGTCGGCCGGGCCGGCCTGCAGCCGCGCCGCCCGCGCGCCGTCGTCCACGGGCCACCAGGCGCGCATGCCGTCCGCGCGTTGCACCGGCCCGGCGGGCAGCGCCACCAACGCGGGCAACTTCAGCGAGCGCACGAGCGGCGCGAGCTGCGCC
>JACMOG010000313.1 GCA_014378125.1 Vitreoscilla sp.
CTGTTCGGCCTGCTGTGCGGCACCGTGGGCACCGACGCCATCAGCGGCACCTCGCGCTACACGCTGGGCCTCACCGACCTGCGCGACGGCGTCGAGCTGGGCGGCCTCACCATGGGCCTGTTCGGCATCGCCGACTTCCTGGTCAGCGTCAACCGCACCACCATCACGCCGTCCGACACCCACGTGCGCATGCGCGACATGCGCCCGAGCTGGGCCGACATCAAGCTGTCGTTCTGGCCGATGCTGCGCGGCACCGGCGTGGGCACGTTGTTCGGCGCGCTGCCCGGCACCGGCCCCACCATCACCACGTTCATCGCCTACGCGCTGGAGCGCAAGTGGTCGAAGACGCCCGAGCGCTTCGGCAGGGGCGCGCTGGAGGGCGTGGCCGCGCCCGAGGCCGCGTCGCACGCCAAGACGCAGGTGGACTTCATCCCCACGATGTCGCTGGGCATCCCGGGCGACCCGGTGATGGCGCTGATCCTGGGCGCGCTGATCATGAAGGGCATCCAGCCGGGGCCGCAGCTCATCTCCGACCACCCGGACATCTTCTGGGGCCTGGTGGCCAGCTTCTGGATCGGCAACGTGCTGCTGGTGATCCTGAACGTGCCGCTGATCGGCGTATGGGTGCGCATGCTGCGCGTGCACTACCGGTACCTCTATCCCTCGGCGCTGTTCTTCATCGCGATCGGGGTCTACAGCACCCGCAACGACCTGGCCGACCTGGCCATCGCCGGCGCCTTCGGCGTCATCGGCGCGATCCTGCTGGCGCTCGAGTTTCCGCTGTCGCCCATCGTGCTGGGCTTCGTGCTCGGGCCGATGCTGGAGGAGAACTTCCGCCGCGCCATGCTGCTGTCCCGGGGCGACCTGGCGGTGTTCGCCACGCGGCCGGTGGCGGCGTCGTTCGTGGCACTGAGCGCGCTGGTGGTGCTGGCGCAGGTGGGGTCCTGGTGGCGCGCGCGCGGGCGGGTGACGCGGGCCGGCTGATCAATGCGGCCAGTCTTGAAGACTGGATTATTGACTTTTATTCATTTATGGATAAATTATCCACCTCAAGATAAACGGGAATAATATGCGCCATTTCCCTCGTACCACCCTGGCCAGGGACACAGCCGACGCGATGCAGGGAAAGAGCCTGTTCGGCGACGCGGCCAACGGGCTTTTCCTGGCGGCGCCACGCCGCACCGGCAAATCCACGTTCCTGCAACGTGACCTGGCACCGGAACTCGATAGCCGCTCGATCGCTGTCGTGTATGTGGATCTTTGGGCGGACCAGAAGCGCGACCCGGCCAGCCTCATCGCTGAAGCCATCGGGAAGGTGATCAATCTCCACCTGGGTTGGATCGCCAAGGCGGCGAAGGCGACACGCCTCGAGAACATCACCGTCGCCGGGGTTCTGAAAATGGATACGTCGCGCATAGGCAAGCCCGACGGCGCGACATTGACGGAGGCCCTCCACACGCTGGGCGAGGTGTCGGGCAAGCCGGTGGCGCTCATCATCGATGAGGCGCAGCACGCATTGACCAGTGAATCTGGGGAAACCGCAATGACCGCGCTGAAGTCTGCGCGCGACACACTCAACGGACCGGATCAGGTCCAATTGATGTTGGTCATGAGCGGTTCAGACCGCGACAAGCTCCTGCGCCTGGTGAATACGAACGGGGCGGCGTTCTACGGAAGCACCGTCCAGAAAATGCCGGAGCTCGGCATGGATTTCATTGACTTCGTCGTGACCCTCATCGAGCGGAGCAACCCCAGACTCGCGCCGGTGAACTCAAGCAAGCTTCTGGAAGCCTTCCGGCTGTTTGGCGCGCGCCCACAATTCTTCTCGGATGCGATGGCCAGCGCCTTGAATCCGCTGTCTTCGGCGGAAGGCCGTTTCGAAGACCAACTGCTTCGGGCGGGCGGACAAAGACAGATCGAAGATGAAGCACAGATGGAGTCCGAATTCATGGCGCTCCGTCCGATCGAGCAGGTCGTTCTGTGGCGGTTGCTGGAACTGCAGAGCCGGTTCCGTCCCTACGATGCCGAAGCTCTGAAGTTCTACAGGGACAAGCTTCTCGTCGTCGGGCAATCCAGCGCCAGGGTCACCGCGCAGATCGCGCAAGCAGCGGTCGATGCAATCCGACAGCGGACACCCGCCTTGGTCTGGAAGTCCGCGCGCGGCGAGTACTCGGTCGACGACGCGATGATGCACAGCTGGTATGCGAAGCGCGTTGCCGCGGGGACGTGGCCTCCGAATGGATTCGAGGCCGACGAATTCCAGACGTGAGCGTCCCGGCCCGCTGATGGTGGGAATTCGTGCGCGCCCGATCAGGGTCTGTGCGGTGTCGCGACCGCTCGACCATTGGGCACAATGGAACCGCTCCCAATTCCTGGAGGTGGCCATGGTGTCGTCGCGCGTCTGGTTCCTGGTACTCGGTTCGCTGCTCTGCTCGGGCGCTATCGCCGCCACCGCGAAGGCGTCCAAGCCCGCGACGGCGGGCACGTTCGGCTCGCGCGACCAACTGCGCCAATGCCTGGACCAGGACGACGCGATCAAGGCGCGCACCCAGGCGCTGGCGGCGACGGCCACGGCCACCAGCGCCCGCATGTCCGTCAACGACGACGAGGCCGGCAAGCTGGCCGACATGAAGAAGGCCCTCGATCGAAGCGACAAGGCGGCCATCCTGGCGTTCAACCAGCTGGCGGTGGCGCACAACGCGCACGTGCAGGAGGTGGACGACGACGTGGCCAAGGCCGATGCGGCCAATGGCGTGCTCACCGCCGACAAGATCGCGATGGACCAGGACTGCGGCTCGCTCACCTACCGGCCCGCCGACGTGGACGCCGTGAACCGCGAACGCAGGAAGGCCGCGGCGGCTGCCGTGGCCGCGGCCTCCGCGCCGTGAGCCGGCCACGATCCGGGCTCCGTTCCACCGCCCGCTGCCCATGACCTTCCCGCGCGCTTCGTTGTTTGCCGCCATCGTGCTCCTGGCCACCGCGCCGGCCGGCGCCACCACCGTCAAGACCGGCAAGCCCGCCGCCTCGCAACCGTCCCCGCACGCCTGGGCCACGCGAGACCAGCTGCGCGATTGCCTGGACACCGAGGACGCGCTGAAGCAGCGCTTCAAGGGCGTGGAGGCGCTGACCGACGCGCACGAGAAACTGTTCAACCAGGTCGAGGCCGAGGGCACGCAGCTCGAGACCTTGCAGGCGGATCTCGACCATGACAGCGAGACCGCCATCCGAGCGTTCAACGCGCTGGTGAAAGATCACAACGTGCACGTGAAGGCGCTGAACCAGGACGCGGCCGATACGCAGCCGGTGACCAAGGCCTACAACGCCGACATGGTGGCGTACAACCATCGCTGCGCCGCGCTGGTCTATCGCGTCGAGGACATGGATGCCGTGATGCGCGAGCGCAGGAAGGCTGCGGCCCTGGGTGCTGCTTCGGCGGCGTCGGGTACAGTCGAATTTCACACCTGATTCGGCCTCCCCATGACTGTTCGCGTTCTCACCGGCATCACCACCACCGGCACGCCGCACCTCGGCAACTACGTCGGCGCCATCCGTCCTGCGATCGCGGCCAGCCTGCGCGCGGACGTCGAGAGCTTCCTGTTCATGGCCGACTACCACGCGCTGGTCAAGTGCGACGACCCGGATCGGGTGGAGGAGTCGCGCCTCGCGCTGGCCGCCACCTGGCTCGCCGCCGGGCTCTATCCCGAGCGCGTGGTGTTCTACCGCCAGAGCGACATTCCCGAGATCCCCGAACTCAACTGGCTGCTCACCTGCGTCACGCCCAAGGGCATGATGAACCGCGCCCACGCCTACAAGGCCGCCACCGACGCCAATGCCGGTGGCGAGCCCGACGACGGCATCAACCTGGGCCTGTTCTGCTACCCGGTGCTGATGTCGGCCGACATCCTCGTGTTCAACGCGCACCAGGTGCCGGTGGGCAAGGACCAGGTGCAGCACATCGAGATGGCACGCGACATCGCGCAGCGCTTCAACCACCTGTTCGGCAAGGGCCGCGCGCTGTTCACGTTGCCCGAGGCCGTCACCGACGCCGAGACGCAGCTGCTGCCCGGCCTGGACGGCCGCAAGATGTCCAAGAGCTACGACAACACGATCCCGTTGTTCGAGGGCGGCGCCAAGGGGCTGGCCGCGGCCATCGCGCGCGTGGTCACCGACTCCAGGCTGCCCGGCGAGCCCAAGGATCCGGAGGGCTCGCCCCTGGTGACGCTGTTCGACGCCTTCGCCACGCACGACGAGCGCGCCGCGTTCCGCGCCGAACTGCGCGCGGGCCTGGGCTGGGGCGAGGCCAAGAAACGCCTGCACGACGTGATCGAGCGCGAGGTCGCGCCGATGCGCGCGAAGTACGAGGCTTTCATGGCCCATCCCGAGCTGATCGAGGAGCAGCTGCTGATCGGCGCGAAGAAGGCCCGCGCCATCGCCGCGCCGTTCCTGCAAACCCTGCGCGAGTCGGTAGGCCTGCGCCGCTTCCGGCCGCTGGCCGTCACGTCCGAGGAGGCGCCGAAGGCCGCCGCCGCGGCGCCGCTGGCCTCGTTCAAGCAGTACCGCGAGGCCGACGGCCAGTTCTACTTCAAGCTGGTGGGCGCGGGCGACGCGCTGCTGCTGCAGAGCGCCGCGTTCGCGCAAGGCCGCGATGCCGGTTTGTGGGTGGGGCGGCTGAAGAAGGAGGGCGCCGCCGCGCTCGCCGGCGCGCCGGTGACGCTGGCTGCCGACGAGGCCACGGTACGGGCGGCGCTCGACCGTTTCCGCGAGGACGCGTAAAGATTCGTCGACCCGGCGGCAGGGTCGGGCGAACGGGCGCAACATCCCGGAGCGGCGATTGCCGCGCATGGATGGCATCCCGTGCCCCGTGCACCCAGCGAGGTTCATCATGAAAAACCTTCACGCACTTTCCCACGCCACGCGCCTGCTGTTCGGGTCATTCGCCGTCGGGGCGCTCCTGATCGCGGCGTCGGCCGTGGCCGCCGTCGAGCCCATCGGCAGCGACCAGTTCGCCCCCGGCTGGCAGGCGCATGCCAGGCCGATGTTCTTCCACGGCTTCACCGCCTCGGGAGGACGCGACCGCTACGAGGTGCCCGGCATTCTTCCCGCCGGCGAGTACGTGCTGGTGTCCCGCAAGGGCGACAAGGCGCAGGTCATCGGCGGCCAGCGCATCACGGTGCCCGGCGGCAACGTGCGCCAGTTCGTCTTCCTCGATTCCGGCCTGGGAGACGTGCAGATCCTGCCCGTGGCCGACGTGCCCACGCTCGACGCGAAGAAGCCCGCGGCCCGTTGACGGCGGCATTGGGTATGCTGGCGCCATGCGCCTGAACACCCTCGACTACCAGACCGGCGATTCGCCGAAGTCCACCATCATCATCCTGCACGGACTCGGCGCCAGCGCGACCGACTTCGTGCCCGTGGCCCGCGAGCTCGACCTGAGCGCGCTGGGCGACGTCCGGTTCGTGTTCCCGTTCGCGCCGGTGCGCCCGGTGACGATCAACGGCAACATGCCCATGCCCGCGTGGTACGACATCCTCGGCGCCGACATCGTGCGCCGCGAGGACGAGCCGAGCCTGCGCGAGTCGGCTGTGGCCGTGCAGGATCTTCTCGACCGCGAGATCGCCCGCGGGATTCCCGCGTCGCGCATCGTGCTGGGCGGCTTCTCGCAAGGCTGCGCCATGACGCTGCTGGCCGGCCTGCGCGCGCCGCAACGGCTGGCGGGGCTGCTGGGCATGTCGGGCTACCTGCCGCTGGCGGCCACCACGGCGGCGGAGCGCAGCGAGGCCAACCGCGACGTGCCCGTGTTCCTGGCCCATGGCCGCACGGATCCCGTGGTGCCGTTCGCGCGCGGCACGGACACGCGCGACGCGCTGGTCGAGCTGGGCTATCCGGTGGAGTGGCACGAGTACCCGATGCAGCACTCGGTCTCGCAGGAGGAGATCGCCGACGTCGAGGCGTGGCTGCTGAAGGTGCTGGGCTGAAACAAGGGGTCTGGCCCCTCTATGCAGGCTCCACCACCACCGCGTCGCCCACGGCCAGCACGCCGCCGTGGATCACCCGCGCCGTGGTGCCGCCGTGGCCGCGCATCGCGTTGTAGCCGCCGGGCCCGAGAAGGGCCTCCATCTTCGAGCAGGGGTCGCACGGGCCGGTGATGACCAGCAACACGTCGGCGCCGATGCGCACCTGCAGCGGCTGGTCCTTGAACAGGCTGTACTGCGCGAGCAGGTTGATGCCGGAGATGACCAGGTTGCGGCGCAGGTCGGTGGCGGCCACGTCGCGGCCCGTCCAGGCGTTGACCAGCGGCAGGTGTCCGGCCTGGACCAGCGTCACCTGGCGCTTGTTGCCGCCCGGGCGGCTGGCCGGCCTGGCGGCGCTGCGGTCACCCTCCAGCCCGCGGTCGACGAGGACGAGCGCGGACGCCACGGCGACGGTCGGCCGATCGCGGCCGGGGCGCAGGACGATACCCTCGACGCGGCCGGTGTGCGGAAATCGGCGCGTCAGCGCGCGCAGGTCGTCCATCGCGCCCTCGTGATCTGGCGCGGCCCGGCGGGGCCGGGCACGCCACGGTTCATCAGGCCGGCTTCTTCGCCAGCTTGCCCTTCGGCGCCACCGAGGTCATCGGCGGGGTGGGGCGATCGGCACCGGCGGCCTTGGGCGCCGCGGCGTCCTTCTTCGGCTTCTTGGTGTTCTTGGAGGCGTGTTGTTCTTTGGACATGGGGTACTCCGTCGGGTTGGTGGATGGCTTCGGCCGAAATGGTAAGGCATCGCGGCGGCGTTCGCGCTCGCTGCTCGACCATTTCAGCAAACTGTGCCGTCGAGCCTGCAGATTCTGCCTTCTCCCTCGCGCGCCGGCCGCCTGCTCGACAGCACGGTCTGGGCACGGTTGGGCACGCGGCTTGCCAAATTCCCGCCGTGCGGGCGCAAGCCGGCTCACGCGGGCCGGTCGCTCCAGATCCGGGCCACGCTTCCCTTTGATTTCTCGTGAAGCAACGGTCCGAAGGACCGAACGACATGGCGCGCCAAAAGACCATCCACAACAAGAATGCCCCGCCGGCCCAGGCCACGCTGCCGAAGGCCCCCACGGGCATCGCCGGCCTCGACGAGATCACCGAAGGCGGCCTTCCGAAGGGGCGGCCCACGCTGATCTGCGGCGCCGCCGGCTCCGGAAAGACGATGCTGGCTGCCGAGTTCCTCGTGCACGGCGCGGTCGACTACGGCGAACCCGGCGTGTTCATGATGTTCGAGGAGAACGCCGAGGAGCTGGCACAGAACCTGCGCTCGCTGGGCTTCGACCTGGACAAGCTGCAGAAGCAGAAGAAGATCGCCGTCGACCACGTGCACATCGAGCGCAACGAGATCCAGGAGACCGGCGAGTACGACCTGGAGGGCTTGTTCATCCGCCTCGGCCATGCCATCGACACCATCCGCGCGAAGCGCGTGGTGCTCGATACCATCGAGGCGCTGTTCTCTGGCCTGCCCAATCACGCGGTGCTGCGCGCCGAGCTGCGCCGCCTGTTCCGCTGGTTGAAGGATCGCGGCGTGACCGCGGTGATCACCGGCGAACGCGGCGAGCAGTCGCTCACGCGCTATGGCCTCGAGGAGTACGTGGCCGACTGCGTGATCCTGCTCGACCACCGCATCATCGACCAGGTGTCCACGCGCCGGCTCCGCGTGGTGAAGTACCGCGCACCGCCCACGGCACCAACGAATATCCGTTCCTGATCGCCGCCAACGGCATCTCCGTGCTCCCCATCACGTCGATGCGGCTCGATCACCAGGCCTCCACCGAGCGGGTGTCCAGCGGCATCGCCGGCCTGGACGACATGCTGGGCGGCGCCGGCCTGTACCGCGGCAGCAGCACGCTGGTATCGGGCGCGCCGGGCACCGGCAAGAGCAGCGTGGGTGCCAGCTTCGTCCACGCCGCCTGCGCCCGCGGCGAGCGCGCGCTGCTGTTCGCCTACGAGGAATCGTCCAGCCAGGTGCTGCGCAACATGAAGTCGATCGGCATCGACCTGGCGCGCTCGGAGCGCGACGGCCTGCTGCACATCGACGCCTCGCGCCCGACGCTGCACGGCCTCGAGCAGCACCTGGTGCACATGTACGAGCTGGTGCGCGAGCTCAAGCCGTCGGTGGTGGTGGTCGACCCGATCAGCAACCTGACGATGGACAAGGACGACCGCTCGCTCAAGCCCACGCTGATGCGCCTGATCGACTACCTCAAGCAGCAGGGCGTGACCGCGCTGTTCACCAGCCTGACCAGCGACATGGCGGCCGACGTGGCCGAGTCGCAGGTGGGCGTGTCGTCGCTGATGGACACCTGGATCCTGCTGTCCAACGTGGCCGGCAACGGCGAGCGCACGCGCACGCTGCAGGTCCTGAAGTCGCGCGGCATGCCGCACTCGCACCAGGTGCGCGAGTTCGTGATGGGCGACCGCGGCGTCGACCTGATCGACGTCTACCTGGCGGGCGACCGCGTGCTCACCGGCACGGCGCGCGTCTCGCAGGTGGCGCAGGAGGAAGCCGCGAGCGACCTGCGCCGGCGCGACCACGAGCGCCGCGTCAAGGAGCTCGGCGCGCATCGCAAGGCCATCGACGCGCAGATCGCCGCGCTCAATGCCCAGGCCGACGAGCGCGCCGGCGAGGTGGAGTTCGCCATCGAGCGCGAGCGGCTGCACGCGGAGGGCGCTTCAGCGCGCTCGCGCGTCAACGCGCAGTCGCGCGACGTGCCGCCGCCGCGGGTCGCGGCGCCGACGGCTACGGCAGCCGCGGCGCCGACCGCGGCGGTGCCCAAGCCAGCATCTCCCGCGACCAAACAACGAAAGGGGACGAAATGAACGCGCGTGCCACCGAGGCCAAGACCTCGCCTCGCACCGGCAAGGCCAAGGCCGCCGCGCGGCAGGACGGCGCCGCCGCCGAATGGCAGCTGCGGCTGTACGTGGCGGGCCAGACCGCCAAGGCGATGGCCGCCTTCGACAACCTCAAGCGCGTCTGCGAGGAACACTTGGCGGGGCGCTACACGATCGAGGTGGTCGACCTGCTGGAGAACCCGCGCCTGGCCGCCGGGGACCAGATCCTGGCGGTGCCCACGCTGGTGCGCAAGTTCCCCGAACCGATCCACAAGATCATCGGCGACCTGTCCAACGAAGAGCGGGTGCTGGTGGGCCTCGACGTGCAGCCACTGCGCCAGGCTTGAATGACAACCGCTCCCGACAGGCCGTACCTGCTGCGCCTCTACGTGACGGACGCGTCGCCGAAGTCGGCCCGCGCCATCGTCAACCTGCGCCGGCTGCTCGACGTGCACCTGGCCGACCGCTACACGCTGGAGATCCTCAACGTCGCGAGCCACGTGGCCAATGCGACCGAGGACCAGATCGTCTGCGTGCCCACGCTGCTGCGCCTGGCCCCGCTTCCGCTGCGCCGCATCATCGGCGACATGTCCGACGCAGCGCGCGTGCTCAAGGGGCTGGACGTCCCGCAGGCCAGCTGACACGCCGGAGCCCGACGAGCCATGAGCACCGATCACTCCACCCGCGAGGCGCCGGCCGACGAGCTCGCGCGCCTGCGCCGCACCCACCTCGAACTGGAGGAGCGGCTGGGCGAGGCCGAGGACACGCTGGCGGCCATTCGCAGCGGAGACGTCGACGCGCTGATCGTCGGCGACGACATCTATACCCTCGACAGCGCCAACGCCGCCAGCAACGCGCTGCACAAGGACGTGCTCACGCAGATGCAGGACGCGGTGCTGGCGTTCGACGTCGACGACCACGTGATCTTCATGAACCCGGCCGCGGAGCGGCAGTACGGCTGCGTCGCGTCCGAGGCGCTGGGGCGGCCGCGCGGCGACCTGTTCCGCGAGCGCTGGGCCGATGCGGACGACGCGCTGCGCGCCCGCGAGGACCTGCGCACGCAAGGCACCAGCCGGTCGGAGTCGGTGCATGTTCGCGGCGACGGACGCGAGATCCATGTGGAATCCACGGTCTCCACGCTGCGCGACGATGCGCACCGGCCGCTCGGCTCGCTGGCCGTCATCCGCGACATCTGTGATCGCGTCGAGACGCAGGCCACGCTGGCCGCGGCCAACGTGGCCCTGGCCCAGCGCGAGCGCCAGTTCGCCACGCTGGTGGAGAACTCGCCCGACATCTTCGCGCGCCTCGACCGCGGCCTGCGCTACCTGTACGTGAGCCCCGTGGTGGAGCGCTACAGCGGCGTGCCGGCGCCCGATCACCTGGGCCGCACACGTCCCGAAATCGGCATGCCCGTCGAGCTGCAGGCCGACTGGGAGCGCGCCATGCGCAAGGTCTTCGCCACCGGGCGCGTGGAGACCTTCAAGTTCAAGTACATCGGCCGCCGCGGGCAGACCTGGGTCTTCGCCACCCGTTTGATTCCCGAGTATGCCGACGACGGCAGCGTGGAGTCGGTGCTGTCCATCGCCTCCAACGTCACCCAGCAGGAGCTGGCCGACGCGGCGCTGCGCGAGAGCAAGGCGCGGCTGGAGTTCACGTTGGCCGCCGCCCGCGTGGGCGAGTGGGAGATCGACGTGACGAGCGGCGAGTGCCGCCACTCCGAGCTGTACGACCGCTGCTTCGGCCACGACGCGCCTGTGCCGGGCTGGAACCTGGACATGCTGGTGGCGCACCTGCATCCCGACGAGCGCGACCGCGTGCGCGCCCTGGTGGCGCACGCTTTCGCCACGGGCACCGACCTGGCCTTCGAGGCCCGCGTGATCTGGCCCGACGGCAGCGAGCACTGGATCGACGTGCACGGCAGCGCCTACATCTCGGCGCGGGCCAGCGAGCATGAGCCGCCGCGCCTGCGCTTCCTGGGCATCATCGCCGACGTCACGCTGCGCAAGCACAACGAGGCCACCCTGCGCGACGCCGACCTGCGCAAGGACGAGTTCCTGGCCACGCTGGCCCACGAGCTGCGCAACCCGCTGGCGCCCATCCGCAACGCCGTCCAGATCATGCAGCTCTCGCGCGACGAAGCCATGCACGAGAGCGCCCGCAAGATCATCGAGCGCCAGTTGAAGCAGATGGTGCACCTGGTGGACGACCTGCTGGACGTCAGCCGCATCAGCCAGGGCAAGGTGGAGCTGCGCCTGGGGCAGGTGGACGTGGCCGACGCCGTGCTCGACGCGATCGAGACCAGCCGCCCGCTGATCGACGCCGGCCGCCACCACCTCACGATGAAGCTGGCGCCGCCGCGCGCGCTCATGGTCGAGGCCGACGCCACCCGCGTGACGCAGATCGTGGCCAACCTGCTGAACAACGCGGCCAAGTACACGCCCGAGGGCGGCCACATCCAGGTGCTGGCCGAACGCGAGGGCGACGCCGCGGTGATCACGGTGCAGGACTCGGGCATCGGCCTGACGCAGGACATGCTGCCGCGCGTGTTCGAGATGTTCGCGCAGGTCGACCGCTCGATGGAGCGCGCGCAGGGCGGCCTGGGCATCGGCCTGGCGCTGGTCAAGCGGCTGGTGGAGATGCACGGCGGCTCGGTGTGCGCCACCAGCGACGGCCCCGACCGCGGCTGCCGCTTCATCGTGCGCCTGCCGTTGATCCGGGTGCCGGTGCTGCCGCGCAAGGTTCGCGGGCAGGCGCTGGAGGCCGAGGACACCGAGGGGCTGCGCGTGCTGGTGGTGGACGACAACGTTGACAGCGCCGAGAGCCTGTCGCAGGTGATGCAGATCCTCGGCTACCCGGTGGCCGTGGCCCACGACGGCGTCGAGGCGGCGGAGACCGCGGCCGAGTGGCGTCCCTCGGTGGTGCTGATGGACATCGGCATGCCGCGCATGAGCGGCCTCGAGGCGGCCCGTGCCCTGCGCGCGCGGCCCGGCGGCGAACGCACGTGGCTGATCGCGCTGAGCGGCTGGGGCCAGGACGAGGACCGCAGCAAGTCGCGCGCGGCCGGCTTCGACCATCATTTCGTCAAGCCGGTGGATGTCGAGGCGCTGATCGAGCTCATTCGCAACCTGCCCCGCCGGTGACGCATTCCGCGTCACCAACGGTGACGCATTCCGCGTCATCCTGCGCGAAGTCGCAGGATCCACGGGATGCCGAGGCGATGGATCCTGCGACGACGCGCAGGATGACAACAGCGGTCGCAGGCCATTCGAGCCATGGTTCAAAATGTCGGCATGCCCAGGACCCCGATGTTCGCCCCGCTGCCCGACGGCCCGCTCGACGTGATCGGCGACGTCCACGGCGAGCTCGACGCGCTGCATTCGCTGCTGGCGCACCTGGGCTACGACGCGGACGGCGGGCACCCCGACGGTCGCCACCTGGTGTTCGTCGGCGACCTGTGCGACCGCGGGCCCGACAGCCCCGGCGTCATCGCGCTGGTCAAGCGACTCATCGAGTCGGGCCGGGCGCTGGCCACGCTGGGCAACCACGAGATCAACCTGCTGCGCGGCGACCGCAAGGACGGCAACGACTGGTTCTGGAGCGACTACAACGCCCGCGACGCCAAGTACGAGCCGCGGGTGCACCTGCCCGCCGACCAGCGCGACGCCGTCATCGGCTTCCTGCGCAGGCTGCCGCTGGCGCTGGAGCGCCCGGACCTGCGCGTGGTGCACGCGGCCTGGGACCTGGCGTCGACCGCGCAGCTGCGCACGGCCGATCCCGCGCTGAGCCGCGTGGAGCACTTCCTGCGCTGGGACGCCGACGCCGAGACCCTGATCGGCACGCGCGGCATCGGCGAGGCGGCGCGCGTCGAGTACGAGGAATACCGCGAGCGCCTGGTCGACCCGTTCCAGCCGGTGCCGATGCTGGTGGCCACCGCGCAGGTGGACGAGCTGCGCCAGATGGCCAACCCGATCCGCGTGGTCACCTCGGGCATCGAGCGGGGCGCGGCGCGGCCGTTCTTCGCCAGCGGACATTGGCGCTTCGTGGAGCGCATCCGCTGGTGGGACGAGTACGACGACAGCGTACCGGTGATCGTGGGCCACTACTGGCGCCAGTTCGCCCGTGTCGACCGCGCCTCGCTCGGCAAGACCGAGGAGAACCTGTTCACCGATCTCTCGCCCACCGCGTGGCACGGCCTGCACCGCAACGTGTTCTGCATCGACTTCTCGGTGGGCGGACGCTTCCTCGAGCGGCCGCTCGGTGCCGATATCGTGCCGCGTTCCCGGCTGGGCGCGCTGCGCTGGCCGGAGCGCCAGCTGGTGCTGGACACCGGCGAGACGCTGGCGACCTCGGCCGAATGATCAGGCGCGATCGACCAGGATCGCGCGGAAGTCGTTGACGTTGGTGAGCGTGGGGCCGGTGACCACCGAGTCGCCCAGCGCGCGGAAGAAGCCGTGGCCGTCGTTGGCGTCGAGGCTCGCGCGCGGGTTGATGCCCGCGGCCCAGGCGCGGGCGAGTGTGTCGGGCGTCACGTGCGCGCCCGCGATCTCCTCGGCGCCGTCCACGCCGTCGGTGTCGCCCGCGATGGCGTGCACGCGGGGCAGGCCGTCGAGCGCCACGGCCAGCGCCAGCAGGAATTCGACGTTGCGGCCGCCGCGCCCGTTGCCGCGCACGGTGACGGTGGTCTCTCCGCCGGACAGCAGCACGCAGGGCGCCTCGAACGGCTGGCCGCGCAGCGCCACCTGGCGCGCGATGCCGGCCATCGCCTTGCCCAGGTCGCGCGCCTCGCCCTCCAGGCTGTCGCCCAGGATGTGGGCGGCGATGCCGGCGTCGCGCGCCACCCGCGCCGCGGCCTCCAGCGCCACCTGCGGCGCGGTGATCATGCGCAGCTCGCCGCGCGCCAGCCTCGGATCGCCGGGCTTGACCGACTCGCATGCGCCGGACGCGAGCAGGCGGCGCACCGCGGCGGGTAACTGCATGCGGTAGCGGTCGACGATGGCCAGCGCGTCGGCGCAGGTGCTGGGGTCGGCCACGGTGGGGCCGGAGGCGATGTCGCGCGGGCCGTCGCCCGGCACGTCGGAGATCAGCAGCGTGACCACGCGCGCGGGATGGCACAGCGCTCCCAGGCGGCCGCCCTTCAGCGCCGACAGGTGGCGACGCACGCAGTTCATCTCGCCGATGCTGGCGCCGCTGGCCAGCAGCGCCGCGTTGACGGCGCGCTTGTCGTCCAGCGTGAGGCCCGGCGCGGGCGCCACCAGCAACGACGAGCCACCGCCGGAGATCAGCGCGATGACCAGGTCGTCTTCGGTGAGCCCGGTGACCAGCTCGGCGACGCGGCGCGACGCGAGCAGCCCGGCCTCGTCGGGCACCGGGTGCGCGGCCTGCGCGATCTCGATGCGCGCGCACGGCACCTCGTAGCCATGGCGCGTGATGACCAGGCCCTCCAGCGGGCCGGGCCAGTGATCCTCCAGCGCGCGCGCCATCGCGGCCGAGGCCTTGCCGGCGCCGATGACGATGGTGCGTCCCTTGGGCGGCGCGGGCAGGTGCGGCGGCAGGCACAGCGCGGGCTGGGCCGAGGCGATGGCGGCGTCGAACATCTGGCGCAGCAGCGTGCGCGCATCATTGACGGTGCTCATCGCGGTCATTTTCCCTCATTCTGCGCGCAGCGCGGCCAGGCGTTCGCGCAGGAGGGGCGCGGCGAAGTCGAGAAAGGTTCGCAGTTTGGACGTCACGCGCTGCTGGCCGTCCCACACGAGGTTCACGGGAATGGGCGCGGGCTCGAACCGGCGCAGCAGCCGGCGCAGGCGCTTCGCGTGCAGCGCCGCGTCGGCCTGGTAGGACAGCACGCGCGTGACGCCGATGCCGGCCATGGCGGCGTCCACCGCGGCCTCGGCGGTGTTGTCCACCATGCGCGGGCGCGCCGGCGCGAAGTTGGTGCCGTCGGCGAAGTGCCATGCGCCGGGGAACACGGCCTCGAAGGTGATGCAGCGATGCGCGGCCAGGTCGGTGGGCGTCTTCGGCGTGCCGTGCGCCTGGAGATAGCCGGGGCTGGCGCACACGATGGCGCGCAACGTGCCCAGCGGCAGCGCGTTGAGCCGGCTGTCGGGCAGCGTGCCGATGCGCACGGCCACGTCGACATGCTCGTCGAGCAGGTGGGCCACGCGATCGCCTAGCGCGAGCCGCACGTCCACCTCGGTGTTGGCGCGCAGGAACTCGTTGATGACCGGCAGCACGTGCAGTCGCCCGAACACGATGGGCGCGGTGATGGCCAGCTCGCCGCGCGGCGCGTCGTACTCGCCGGCCGCCGCCAGTTCGGCGCCGTGCACGTCGTCGAGGATGCGGCGGCAGGCCAACTCGTAGCCGCGGCCGGCCTCGGTGATCTCGAGCCGGCGCGTCGAACGGTTGAGCAGGCGCGCGCCCAGGTGGCCTTCCAACTCGGCCAGCTTGCGGCTGACGGTGGCCAGCGGCATGCCCAGCCGGCGGCCCGCGGCGGACAGGCTGCCGCCATCGACCACCGCCAGGAACACGGTCATGGCATCCAGGCGATCCATCGGAACCTCTCGAAATATGGAAGAGTTATTCCACATCCTAACGTCTGGTGCAACGTTTTGGATGGATCCATAGTTCTTCCATGCCGCGGCGCGTCGTTGCGGAGTTCCAAGGAATCCACCATGTCCCGCATCGCCACCCCGTCGTCCATCGCCGCCAGCCCCGCCGCCTCGCAGCCGCTTCTGGAGGCCGTGCAGAAGCAGTTGGGCTCGGTGCCCAACCTGTTCCGGGTGGCGGGCAACAGCCCGGCCGCGTTGGAGGGCTACCTGGGCATGTCTGGCGCGCTCGCCAAGGGGGCGTTGCCGGCGCAGACCCGCGAGCGCATCGCGCTGGCCGTGGCCGAGGTCAACGGCTGCAACTACTGCCTGTCGGCGCACACCTGGCTGGGCAAGAACCTGGCGAAGCTGGACGACGCCGAGATCGCCGCCAATCGCGCCGGCACGTCCAACGACGTGAAGGCCGACGCGGCCGTTCGCTTCGCGGTGCTGGTCACCCGCGCCCGCGGCCATGTCGACGGCGCGTCGGTGCAGGCCGTGAGAGCGTCCGGCTACAGCGATGCGCAGATCGTCGAGATCGTGATGCATGTGGCGTTGAACACGTGGACGAACTACCTCAACGAGGTGGCCGCCACCGAGATCGACTTCCCCGCGGTCGACGCGCTCGAGACCGCCTGACCCTTCCAGGAGCCCGCCATGCCCGACTCGGACATCCCCAGCGACGTCGTCTTCACCCCCACCGTCAAGGCGCTTCAACAGGCGCACGGCTCGCGTCACGCCTATGCGCGCATGGAGCAGGGCCGCGGCTGGCAGACGGGCATCACCGACGAGGTGCGCGGCTTCATCGAGGCGCAGACCACGCTGTTCATGGCCACGGCCAACCTCGACGGCCAGCCCTACATGCAGCACCGCGGCGGCCCGCCCGGCTTCCTGCACGTGCTGGACGAGCACACGCTGGCGTTCGCCGACTTCACCGGCAACCGCCAGTTCGTGTCGACCGGCAACCTGCAGGACAACCCGAAGGCGCAGTTGTTCCTGATGGACTACGCGCACCGGCAGCGGCTGAAGATCTGGGGCGAGGCGCGCGTGGAGACCGATCCCGACTTCGTCGCGCGCCTGATGCCGCCCGGCTACAAGGCGCGCGCCGAGCAGGCCATCGTGTTCACCGTGAAGGCCTGGGACGCCAACTGCCCGCAGCACATCCCGCAGCTGGTGCCGGTGGACGAGGTGGTGCCCGCCATCGCCGAGCGCGATCGGCGCATCGCGGAGCTGGAAGAAGCGCTGGCGCGACTGAAGACCGAGGGGTCTGGCACATCCTGCGTACCCGCAGGAGATGCCAGACACCTCGAGTTCCGGGTATCGTAGGAACCATGAGCTACCGCGCCACCGTCGGTCACCAGGTTCACGGCTTCGCCGATCTGCGCGAGCTCATGGGCAAGGCGAGTCCCGCACGGTCGGGCGACCAGCTGGCCGGCGTCGGAGCGCGAACGGCGCAGGAGCGCGTGGCGGCGCAGGCGGGGCTGGCCGACGTGCCGCTGGCCACCTTCCTGTCCGAGGCCGTGGTGCCTTACGAGAGCGACGAGGTCACGCGGCTGATCGTCGACAGCCCCGACGCCGCCGCCGTCGCGCCGGTGCGTCACCTCACCGTCGGCGGACTGCGCGACTGGCTGCTGTCCGACGGGGCCACGCTCGCGTCCCTGGCCGCGCTTGCACGGGGACTCACGCCCGAGATGGCCGCCGCAGTCAGCA
>JACMOG010000314.1 GCA_014378125.1 Vitreoscilla sp.
ATGGCGACTACCAGCGGCTGCAGGCGATCACGGACACCACCAGCGCGCTGCTGTCGATGCGCGGGCAGCTGGCGTTCCAGAACCTCGACACCTCCGAGAAGGCGTCGCTCGGCGGTCCGCATGGCGTCCGCGCCTTCGCGGTGGGCGACGGCGTCGGCGACGACGTGTTCCAGGGCACGGTGGAACTTCGCCAACGCGTGCCGGCCTGGACGTTGTGGAACGCGCCGTTCGTGCTCAGCGCCTTCGTGGACGGCGGCCGCGTGAAGGATTTCCACGATCCGCTTAGCACGGACAACCAGAACATGAAGACGCTGGGCGGCTACGGCCTGGGCCTGAACCTCACCAGCCGCGACAACTTCCAGTTCCGCCTGGACGTGGCGCATCGCATCAACAAGAGTGACCTGCCGGGTTCCGACAACCGCATGACGCGGGCGTGGGCGTCGCTGCAGAAATGGTTCTGATCTGAAGGGGAGGGGACGTGCGCGTCGCGCGACGTCCCTCGGGGAAATCGATCATCAAGACGGCCGCGGGCATGCAAGCCCGCCGGGCCGTGGAACACCAGGGGTTCGTCGTGGAAAAGACCAAGTCGTCGTTGTTGTCGTCGTCCATCTACTGCATGCGCCAGATGGTGCTGCGCGTGGGATTCAAGTTCAAGCTGACGATGGCGCGCGTGCGCACGCCCGCGCCCAGCCGCCTGTTGATGGCGCTGCTGGCCGGCTACGGGGTGCAGGCGATGGCGCTGCCCACCGGCGGCCAGGTCACCTCCGGCAACATCACCATCGGCACGCCGGCCAACGGCTCGCTCAACGTCACGCAGACCACCAACAAGGGCGTCATCGACTGGCAGTCGTTCAACGTGGCCGCCGGCGAGAAGGTCAACTTCCTGCAGCCCAGCGCCACGTCGTCCACGCTCAATCGCGTGGTCGGCAGCGACCCCACCAGCATCTTCGGCCAGATCACCGCCACCGGGCAGGTGTTCCTGATCAACAACGCCGGCATCTACTTCGCGCCCGGCGCGCAGGTGAACGCGGCCGGCCTCGTGGCCTCCACGCTGGCGATCTCCGACGCCGACTACCTGTCGGGCAACGATGTCTTCTCGGGCACCGGCGGCAGCGTCGACAACCAGGGCGTGATCAAGGCCGGCTTCGTGGCGCTGGCCGGCGCGCAGGTGCCCAACACCGGCACCATCGTGGCCAACGGCGGCACCGCGGCCCTGGTGGCCGGCAGCCGCGTCACCCTGAGCCTCACCGGCAGCGACCTGGTGTCGGTGTCGGTCGACGCCCCCACCGCGGCGGCGCTCGTGCGCTCCGGCGGCATCGTGCAGGCCGACGGCGGCCAGGTGATCATCTCGGCCAAGGCCACCAACGCCCTGCTGGGCACGGTCGTCAACGTCGACGGCATCGTGCAGGCGCATTCCATCGGCTCGCGCAACGGCGTCGTCGTGCTGGACGGCGGGAGCTCCGGCGTGGTCAACGTCACGGGCACGCTCGATGCGAGCGGCAAGGCCGCGGGCCAGGTCGGCGGCATCGTCAAGGTGGTCGGCGCCGACGTGGGCCTGTTCGGCGCCACGGTCGACGTCTCCGGTGCCGCCGGCGGCGGGGTGGGGGGCGTGGGCGGCGACTGGCTCGGCGCGGGGGCCGTGCGCGCCGCGAGCGG
>JACMOG010000315.1 GCA_014378125.1 Vitreoscilla sp.
GCCTGGAGCAGCGGCTCGCCGCACGTGCTCGCCGATTTCGCCCGCCGCTGGCTGGACCTGCGCGTCGACGTGCAGGACATGCACTGCTGAGCCCGCGGGCGCGCCCGTCGACCACGATGCGCGCGGTGCGCCACGCGCCGCTCGATCGCTGCATGTACTGCCTGGCCACGGGCACGCCGCGCACCGAGGAGCACCTGGTGCCGCGCGCGCTGGGCGGCCGACCGACGCTGCGCGACGCGGTGTGCGAGCCGTGCCGACGCCTGACGGGACGCCTCGAGCAGGCCACGCTGGACCGCGAGTTCGCCGTGCCCCGGACGCTGCTCGCGCTGAAGCGACGCCGCGCCCGCGCCAAGGGGCCGAGCCATTTGCCATGGGTGGCGATCGAAGGCGACACCGCGCCGTCCGCGTCGACACCGGCCACGTTCCCACGCACATTCTCGCTGCCGGCGTTCGATCCGCCCGGGCTGCTGGCCGGCCACGAGCGAACCGCGCCGACCCGCATCGACTTCGTCGACTGCCACCTGAACCTGGGCACGCCCACGCGGCAGGCCCGCGCGCTCTCGCCGCCGCTGGTCGACCCGCACGCCTACGCGCACTCGATCGCCAAGTGGGCGTACGCGCTGGCCGTGGCCGAGCGCGGCCTGGCCTGCTGCGACACGCGGCCCATGCGCGACCTGCTGCTGGGCCGCCGCGACGACGTGTTCGCCTTCGTGGGCACGCCCGCGCCGCGCGTGACCGCGTCACGCGAGTGGCTGCACGACTTCGACTTGCACGACGACGGCGCGTGGCTGACCGTGACGCTGGCGCTGTTCGCGTCGGGCGGGATGACGCCGTATCAAGTGGTCATCGGGCGGACAGGGTGCCAGGCGTCGCGAGCAGGCGGGGAGGCTCATCCCGAGGCCATGCCGGCGCTGGCCGTGGTGCCCCGGGGCGGACTCGAACCGCCATGCCCGTGAGGGCGCGGGATTTTAAGTCCCGAGTGTCTGACCAATTTCACCACCGGGGCGCATGCCCATTGTCGCAGGCGCGCCGGGCCCATCGATTGCTGATGCGGTCGAGATCGGACGGCCCAAGGAGCACGCCATGTACTGGCATTGCATCAACTTCAAGCGGGGCGGACTCAACGAAGCGGAGGCCGCGGATCTCGTACTCGCGCTGGAGGACGCCTACGACAGCGCGGGCGAGCCGCCCGCCGCCGAGGTGTTCCTGGCACGCGGCGGCATCGGCGACTACCAGTTCTACCTGTCGCCCGAGGCGGCCAGCATGGCCCCGGGCGTGCTGCAACGTTTCCATGCGGTGATGTGCGAGCCGCCGCCCGACCTGCATCGCTGCACGCCGATGATCCTCTGAAGGCCCGCGATGGGGCGCTCGCTCAGCGCAGCAACGCGATGCACACCGGAACGGTGACCAGCGACAGCACCGTCGTCACGAACATGATGCGCGACGCCCGCGCCACGTCACGCCGGTAGAACTCTGCCAGCATGAACGGGCCGGTGCCGGTGGGCAGCGCATTCAGCAGCACCGCCGTCGTGGCCCACACCGGCGGCAGGTGGAACACCGCGATGGCCAGCACGGCGCAGATCGCGGGCAGCACCAGCAGCTTGGCCACCACCAC
>JACMOG010000316.1 GCA_014378125.1 Vitreoscilla sp.
AGCCCACGCCCGAGGCGACGGCCTGCAGGGCGGCCAGGGTGGCGAAGTCGTAGGCCACGCCGCGCTTGGCGCCCCGGGCCGCGGGGGGCGGTGGTGGCGGCGGCGGCGGAGGTGGAGACGCGGGTGGCGTGGGCGCGCCCCCGCCGCCCCCGCCACCGCACGATGCCAGCGCGAAGCTGGCCGCCAGCATGACCAGGCGACGACGGACGTCGCTGTCGGGTTCTTCGTTCATCGCCTCGTGTCTCGTTGGGTCCTGTCATCCCGCGCGCAGTCGCAGGATCCACGTGATGCCGGGGTGGATCCTGCGACTTCGCGCAGGATGACGAGACGGTGTTGGAACCGGTTCCGTTGCGGCACAGACGGTACACCAACTCACGCTCACCGGCCGCTTGCGACGGTGACCAATCGTGTCGCCTCGCCCGGGCGCGACGCGGCCCGTTGCAAAATGTCGGTTGCGAATCAAGGAGACGCCATGTCCACCGTCAGGATCACCCCCGCCATCGAAGCCGGCAACGGCGCGCCGTTCGTGCTGTTCGGCGGCATCAACGTGCTGGAATCGAAGGACCTCGCGCTGCGCGCCGCCGAGGAATACGTGCGCGTCACCAGCAAGCTGGGCATTCCCTACGTGTTCAAGGGGAGCTACGACAAGGCCAACCGCTCGTCGATCCATTCGTATCGCGGCCCCGGCCTGGACGAAGGCCTGCGCATCCTGGAGGCCGTGAAGACCACCTTCGGCGTGCCGCTGATCACCGACGTGCACGAGCCGCACCAGGCCGCCGCCGTGGCCGAGGTGGTGGACGTGCTGCAGCTGCCGGCGTTCCTCGCGCGCCAGACCGACCTGGTGGTGGCGCTGGCCAGGACCGGGCGCGTCATCAACATCAAGAAGCCGCAGTTCCTCAGCCCGTCGCAGATGGCCAACATCTGCGAGAAGTTTCGCGAGGCCGGCAACGACCAGCTGATCCTGTGCGAGCGCGGCGCCAGCTTCGGCTACGACAATCTCGTCGTCGACATGCTTGGCTTCTCCGTGATGAAGCAGAGCACGGGCGACGCGCCCGTGATCTTCGACGTGACGCACTCGCTGCAGCAGCGCGCCGCCGGCGCCGCCGCGTCGGGCGGACGCCGCGAGCAGGTGGTGGAGCTGGCCCGCTCCGGCCTCGCGCTGGGCATCGCCGGCCTGTTCCTGGAGGCCCATCCGAACCCCGACCAGGCCCTGTGCGACGGCCCCAGCGCGCTGCCGCTGGACCAGCTCGAACCCTTCCTCGCGCAGATGAAGGCGATCGACGACCTGGTGAAGTCGTTCCCGAAGCTGGACATCCATGGGTAAGGGGGTCTGCCCCGGTGGGGGGCCGCACCCCTCTGATCAAGGCCCCTCTGATCAGCAGCGCCTGCTCGCCCTCGCTCGCGCCACGCCCTGGTTCATGCAGGCGCTCACGCACGTGCGCGCCCTGGGCCTGCCCGCATGGTGCGTGGGCGCGGGCGCGGTGCGCAACCTCGTGTGGGACGCGCTGCATGCGCACCCCGCGCCATCGGCGCTGCCCGACATCGACGTGGCGTTCTTCGACGCGACGGACCTCTCGCCCGCGCGCGACGCCGCGCTGCAGGGCCGCCTGGCGGCCATGTCGCCCGGCACGCCCTGGGAGGTCACCAACCAGGCCGGCGTGCACCTGTGGTTCGAGCGGCGCTTCGGGCACGCGGTGGCGCCCCTGGGCTCGCCCGATTCCTGCCCCCTCTAATCGGTCAGGCTGCGCCGGTTGCGCAGCTCCGGGAACCAGCGCATCCAAAGTCCCACCACCAGCAACGTGC
>JACMOG010000026.1 GCA_014378125.1 Vitreoscilla sp.
GCCTGGGGCGCTTCTCGTACGCGTTGTTGCTTCCGCCGATGCGCGCCGAGCCGCACTGGGGCTACTTCACCGCCGGCGCCATGAACACCGCCAACGCCGCCGGCTACCTGGCGGGCGCGTTGCTGGCGCCGCGCTGGTTCGCCCGCTTCGACGTGTTGCGCGTGTTGACGGCCGGCGGCGTGGCCACGGCCCCGATCCTCGTGGCGCACGCCTTCGCCGGCAGCGACGGCCTGCTGTATGCATTGCGAACCCTGGCCGGCGTGGCCAGCGCGGCCACCTTCGTGGGCGGCGGGCTGCTGGCCGCGCGGCTGTCGGCGCGTTCGCCGCATCCTGGCCTGCTGGTGGGCATCTACTACGGCGTCGCCGGGCTGGGCATCCTCGGCGCCACGGCACTGGTGCCGCCGCTACCGTGGCGCGAGGCCTGGATGGCGCTCGGCGCGGCCTCGCTCGCGTGCGCGCTCGTCACGTGGGCGATGACGCGGGCGTCACGCGACCTGGTGCAGACCCGACCCGACGCGGTCTCGACCGGCCGGCTGCGCGTGGCGTGGCCGCCGATGGCGATGCTGTTGCTGGGCTACCTGCTGTTCGGCTTCGGCTACATCGGCTACATGACCTTCATCGTGACGCTGCTGCGCGAGCAGGGCATCGCGCCCGGCTGGGTGGCCGCGTTCTACGGATTGCTGGGCGCGGGCACCGTGGCGTCGTCGTGGATCTGGGCCCGTACGCTGCAGCGCTTTCGCGGCGGGCAGGCGCTGGCGCTGCTCACCGCCATCCTCTCGGTGGCCACGCTGCTGCCGGTGATGAGCGCGCAGCCGGTGGTGGTGGCGCTGTCGTGCGCGATGTTCGGCTGCACGTTCCTGTCGGTGGTGGCCCCGACGACGGCCTTCGTGCGCCACAACCTGCCGCCGCCCGCGTGGGGCGCCGGCATCGGCGCGTTCACCATCGTGTTCGCGCTGGGCCAGATCGTCGGGCCGGTGCTGTCGGGGCGGCTGGCCGACGGGCCCGGCGGGCTGCAGCGCGGCTTCGTATGCTCGGCCATCGTGCTGGCGCTCGCGGCGCTGGCCGGCTCGCGCCAACGCGCGCTGAAGGCTGCCTGAAGAAAAAAACGGTGGCCGAAGCCACCGTCATCGTCGCGCGCGCGAGCGTCAGATCCGCGGCTCGCCGAAGCGATTGACCGTGATCGTCGCGCCGGCAGGAGCCGTCGTCTGCACGTGATGTTCCACGCCCTGGAACGTATAGACCGTGTCCCAGTACTGCGGCGGGCCCGAGGCCGGCACGTCGCGGCAGCGCTGCACGTCTTCCGTGCGGCTGCCGCTGTTGGCGTTGCCGATCGCGCCGCCCACCACCGCGCCGCCGATCGCGCCGACCGCCACGGCGCCGTTGCCGTGCGCCACCTGGTGACCCAGGATCCCGCCGAGGATGCCGCCGATCACCGCGCCGCCCACCTGGTTGCGGTTGTCGCGCACCTCGGTCTGCTCCACCCAGCACTTCTGTGTGGGCGTGCCGAACACCGCGTGCGAGGCGATCACCTGGGCCGAGAACAACTGCTCCTGCGGACGCGGTCGCGCGTCATAGGCCGGCGGCGGATTCGGCGCCCATCCCGTGTTGGCCACGGGCATGCCCGGAGGCACCATGCGCACCGACGACACGCTGTCGTTCATGCCCATCGCCGCGAGGCTGGGATAGTTGCCCGGGCGCAGGAACACGCAGTGGCCGCCGAAGCCCGTGTCGTCGCAGGCCTGCCAGCTCTCGCCCACCACCGTCACCGACGAGGCACGATCATTGAAGCCCGAGCGACGGAAGTCGCCGATGTCGGACGTGGTGCTGAACGAGCGGCCACGGAAGTTGTCGCGCTCGTAGAACGTGACCTGGCCCGGCAGCGGCGGCGGGGCCCAGCGGTTGTCGGGAATGTTGCCGTTGCGGTCGGCCTCGCGCGCCGACGACACGCGGTCGTTCAGGCCCATCGAGCTCAGCGACGGATAGTTGCCGGGCCGCAGCACGTAGCAATGGCCGCGGAAGCCGGCATCGTCGCAGACCTCCCACGGGCGGCCGCTGACCACGACGGACGATGCACGGTCGTTGAAGCCGATGCGCTGGAAGTTGTCGATGGGGTCGTGCACGGTGAACGCGCGTCCGCCGTAGTTGTCGCTCTCGTAGAACGTGACATCGGCCATTGCCAGGCCGGAGCACGCGAGCGCGACGGCGCCCAACGTTGTCTTCAGGATGTTGGTGTTCATTCGACACTCCAGTTATCGATCGTGCTGCTCGACGGCAAACAGTGGGCCCGGATGTGTAGGCAGCTGTTTGCTGGTGTGCTGGTGTGCTGGGTTGCTGGGTTGCTGGTTTGCTGGTTTGCTGGTTTGCTGGCGTTGCGGCTTCGCGGCTTCGCGGCTTTGCGGCTTTGCGGGGCGCGTTTGATCAGTCACGACTCACCGGGCAAGTCTCTTTTGTTCGTGTCCCCCGCCGGCCTTCGGCGCGGCTCCTCCTTGACCTCACAAAAGAGACTCGCCCGCCTCGCCGTTCCACGCCCGGCCTGCCAGCGGCCAACATTCGCAGGAGGGAAGAAGTCCGCGAACTTGTGAGGTGGTCTTGGCATCGTCGCGGCCATCGAGGCCGCGACGATGCCCGCGGGCGGCTGGCTCGCACGCCGTTCGACCTGACGCGAACTTCGCAGCGCGACTCCGGCGTCCCTTTTCGTGACCGACGAAGGGTGAGATCACCTCGGCGACCGCGTCATCATCGCGTCATCACAGCGCCAACTGCGTCACCACC
>JACMOG010000317.1 GCA_014378125.1 Vitreoscilla sp.
ACACCCGGCAGGGGCGCGTCCTGCTGGGCTGCCGGCGCCGCACGCAGGGGCTGAGCATCGAGGTCTGGGATACCGGCATCGGCATCCCCGACAAGGACAAGGCGATTATCTTCGACGAGTACCACCAGGTCGACAACGCTGCCCGTGAGCGCGGGCTTGGCCTCGGCCTGTCCATCGTGCAGCGCCTGGCCGGGTTGCTCGGGCATGGGTTGGAGGTCCACTCCAGGCTGGGACGAGGTTCGGTCTTCGCCATCGCGGTGCCGTTTGGCCCGCCAGAGCATGTCGTCGCCTTGCCAGCCGCTTCGCCCGCAGCCCGGCATCGCACCGGCGCGATCCTGGTGATCGAGGACGACCCTGACGTGCGGGACCTGCTGGTGCGTGTCCTGACGGATGAGGGGCACATCGCCATCGCCGCGGCAGATGGGGAGGCTGCGCTGGCGCTCGTTGCGCGCGGCGCCATCCGGCCCGAGATCATCCTGGCCGACTTCAACCTGCCCAATGGCATGAACGGGCTTCGCCTCGGTGACCTGCTACGCGAACGGCTGGGAGTGGCCGTGCCGGTCATCATCCTCACCGCCGACATTTCGACGGAAACCCTGCGCGACATCGCCGCACGGAACTGCCTCAGGCTGCATAAGCCGGTACGCGCCGCGGATCTCGGTGGTCTGCTGCAGCGCCTTCTTGGCGAGGCGCAGGCGCAGCCGCCCATCATGCCGCCGGCCGGCGTCACCACCATCCATGTGGTCGAGGATGATGTACAGGCGCGCGACGTTCTCCTGCGCGTGCTGGAACGCGAAGGTCAGGTGGTCATCGGGCATGCGAGCGCCGAGGCGTTCCTGGAGGCCTATCACGCCGGCGGTGCGGCCTGCCTGCTGCTAGATGCGAAGCTGCCCGGCATGAGCGGCTTCGAGCTGCTGACCCGGTTGCGCCAGGCGGGGGATACGTTGCCCGCGATCATGATCACCGGATCCAGCGACGTGGGGGCCGCGGTGCAGGCGATAAAGGCTGGCGCCTCCGACTTCATCGAGAAGCCGGCAGGCGCCGCCACGCTTCGTGCGACGATCGACCGCGCGATGGCGCAGGCACGCGACCTCGGCAAGCTGGCCGCCTGGCACCGGGAGGCAGCCGACCACATGGCGAGCCTCACGCCCCGGCAGCGCGAAATCATGGACCGGGTGCTTGCCGGCGAGCCCAGCAAGAACATCGCCGCGGATCTCGGCATCAGCCAGCGCACGGTGGAGACGCATCGTGCGGCCATCATGCATCGCACCGGTTCGAAGTCCCTGCCGGAACTGGCGCGCCTGGCGATGGCCGCGGCTACCGGGGCGCAGCCGTGATCGGCCGTGCCAGAGACGCGGCTAGGTAATTTCCGAGGCTAGTTCGCATGCGCAGGGTGGTGCTTTCTGGGGCTGTCCGCACTCAGATCGCCTGCAGTTCCAGACACCTGCAGCTTGGTTCCGAGTATCTGCGCAGCCACCACAAGCAAGACGGAAATCACCATGTCCTCATACACAATCCGAAGCACCACGGCGGCGGCACTCTTGCTTGCTTGGCCGGCGATGGCGCAGCAGGCGCCCGCTTCGGATCCGCATCATCCGGCCGATACCGCTGCTGCTTCCGGCGGAGCGGCGCAGGCATCTCCGTCGTCCGCAACTCCTGTTGCACCAAGTCCGGCGCCAGCCGGCGCCATGGGCATGATGGGTGGCCAAGGAGGAATGCCCATGATGATGGGCGGCCGCGAGGGCCAACCCAGCACGGGTCCAGGCATGGCCATGATGCGCCGACACGGCGGCTACGGCTCGCCGATGAACGTCATCATCAACGTCGGGCCGGGCATCCAGGTCGACGTCGAGGACGAGGACGGTCGTCGCGCCATGGGCCGCGGCGGCATGATGCGCGAGCGGACACCCGGAATGATGGGCGATGGCATGCCGATGCGAAACATGCCTGGTGGGCAGAGCGCAACCATGGGGCCCGGCGCGGCCGTGGCGGACCGGCTTCATGAAGTGCTCGCCGAACGCGTCGAGGGCGGCCTGGCCTTCCTGCGCGCTGAGTTGCAGGTTCAATCCGACCAGGAAGCGGCGTGGAATGCCTTCTCCGCCCGCATCCGCGAGGCAGCGACACGGTTCCGTGCGGCGCGCGAGCGCATTTCGATCACCGCGCCGGCTGACGGGCTCGACGGGAGGCTCGCGGCGCACGAGGTTCGGCTTACTGCTGAGCTCGAGCGCGTTCGTGCCTGCATCCAGGCAACCGCAGCGCTGCTTCCCGCGCTGAATGACGCGCAGCGCCGCACCGTCGAGGCGCTGTCCTGGCTCATCGTGCCGGGCGGCGGTCCTGGCCCGATGGCCGCCGGCATGAGCGCCCCGTCGCGTTGATGCGCTAAGCCCCAGCGGGCACGTACCCGCCGACGTTGACACCTGGCGCTTCGTGCCGCGTCGCACGATGACCCCGCCCGCGACCCTATGTAGATTCCGATCCTTTCCGGCGGGCGGCCGCAGGCGTCCAATCCGATCCCGCACTGGCCGCAGGGTGCGAAGCGCCCGCCTCCCCCCAGCGATTGACGCCAACCCGAACAAGGATATCGCCATGCTGCAAGTCATCTCTGCCCTGAAGGGCTATGACATCCAAGCGAAGGACGGCCGACTGGGAACCGTCAGTGATGTCCTGTTCGACGATCAAAACTGGAAGGCCCGCTGGCTGATCGTGGATACCGGTACGTGGCTCACGGGGCGCAAGGTGTTGATCCATCCTTCCGCGATCGGTGCGGTGAATTTCGAGCGGCGCGAACTCACCGTCGCGCTGACGAAGAAGCAGGTGGAGGAGAGCCCTGATATTCTTCAGGACCGCCCGGTCTCGCGGCAGATGCAGAACGACCTGTACGGGTATTACGGATGGGATCCGTATTGGGGCGGCGGCATGTATGGCCTGTACGGAGCGGGAATGTATGGCGGCGGGCTCGCGCCGGTCGCAGGGGGCCGCAGCGAAAGCGCCGCGCGGCACGCGGAACATTGCGAAATAGACGAGCAAGGGGGCGACCCCAACCTGCGCAGTGCCGCCGAAGTGACGGGTTACCACATTCATGCCACCGACGGGGGCATCGGGCATGTCGAGGACATCATCATCGACAGCTCGGGCTGGGGTGTCCGTTATCTCGTGGTCAACACCTCGAATTGGTGGTTTGGGCAGCACGTCCTGATCGCCGCCAACGCCGTGCGGGAGGTCGACTGGGCGGGCCGCCAGGTTCACCTCGATGTCACCAGGGAGCAGGTCAAGACAAGTCCGCCATTGGACACCGCCTCCATGATCAACGAGGACGGCGAGAAGCGGCTTCACACGCATTACGGGTGGCCCGGCTACGGGTGGTGAAAAGCCGGAAGGCCGGAGAAGACCGATGCCAGCCACACCGCCCGACGTATTCGCGCTGAAGAACTCAGGCCTCGAAGAGTTCCTGTATGCCGATGTCGGGGTGGAACAGAACGGGTCGCCGCTGACGATCCTCTCAGTGCTGTCTCGGCTCGACAAGGATCCCTGGGCGCAGGCGGCAGGCTGGGCTGCACTGCCAACGGATGCCGCAATCGACGGGCTTTCACAAAGCATTGCGCAGATGCCCCTTGCACCGGCCGCGCTTGCTGGAAGCCACGACATCGCCGCACGACTGGTTCAGCTTCTGCCCGGCAAACCGAGGCCCGCCGGTCTGGCACAGAAGGGCGGCGCGAGTCCGGCAACGACAGCGCCGAACCTTTCCCCGGTCACGGCGATCTGGCTGGGTCTCGCAGTCTGGATGGTGCTGAGCGCGCTGCTGTCGCCAAGGGCCACAACCGTCGCTGTGACACCGATCGAACAACTGATGTCCAGCTCAGGGCCAACATCCTCGGCTGCTGTGCCGTTCCCGCCCCGTGCGGCCGCCGTGCCACCAGCGGCGCCGCTCGTTCGGTGAACAAGGAGGGGACGGAGGTGGAAACGCTGAACGCCGTGCGGCCGCTGATCGCCGGAAACTGGAAGATGCACGGGTTGGCGGCCCAGCTCGCCGAAATCAAAACCATCGCCGCATCCGTTCACGCCAGGCCGCCCGCGGCAGACGTGCTGATCTGCGTGCCGGCGACGTTACTGTTCCGGGCAGTGCAAGCCGCTGCGGGTCGGATCGCGGTCGGCGACGAGGATTGCCATGCTGAAACCTCTGGGCCGTTCACTCGCGACATCAGCGCCGGGATGCTGAAGGACGCGGGTGCGACGGCGGTGATCGTCGGCCACTCGGAGCGGCGGCGGCATCACGGGGAAAACGACGCGATGGTCGCAGCCAAGGCTGCGGCGGCTTGGCGGTCTGGACTGCCCACCATCGTCTGCGTCGGCGAATCAGATGTCCAGCGCCGGAATGGCGATGCGCTTGCCGTCGTCGGCGATCAGGTTGCGAGCAGCCTGCCCGCGGATATCGCCCGATCCGGTACCACTGCGATCGCGTACGAACCGCTTTGGGCGATCGGGAGCGGACACGTACCCGTCGCCAATGAAATCGCCGAAATGCACCGCCACCTGCGAAGCTGCTTGATGACGCTCGCAGGTGCCGCGGGTGCGGGCATCCGTATCCTGTACGGTGGGTCGGTCACCGCGGAAAATGCCAGCGGGATCCTCGGTCTGGCCGAGGTGGACGGCGTGCTGGTCGGCGGTGCCAGCCCGCTGGCGGCGGACTTCGACGCCATCCTGCGTTGCGTGGCGGACCAGCATTTCGCCTCCGCTTAGTTTCCGACCCTCTCCGCTCCAGCCATCCATTGCCCGACGGCCCAGCGTGAGATTCTGACCCAGACGCCATTCGAAGGAGATGACCACATGTCTGATCAAGGCGCTGGTCCCCCCGACGCCTCAAGGTTCCGTCAGCGAGCTCTGTCCAGGTGGGACAACGAGGGGGGTGCCGGGCCAGACGGTCCAAAGATGGAGGCACCCGCCGTCGAGGATCGGATCACGATGCCGGCAATCAACAGCGCCGAACTGGGCGCGCTGCACATCCGCGTCATCGCTTTGGAGAACCTGATGATCTCGCTGCTGGCGACTGCATCGGACCGGCAAATCGAACAAGCCCGCGAGATGGCGCGCTACATCTCTCCGCGATTGGGCTTCACCCATCATCCTCTGACGACGCATGCGGCCGACCACATGGTAGACTTGGTCGACCGAGCGTCTCGCTTCCGCCCCCCTCTCAGACCTGACGTTCCACGATCAACTGCTTGATCTTAGCAATCGAATTGGCTGGGTTCAGCCCCTTTGGGCAGGTGTCAGTACAGTTCATGATCGTGTGGCAGCGATAGAGTTTGAACGGGTCTTCCAACGCGTCCAGCTGTCGCGCGTCGCGTAGCGGAACTCGGTGAAGCGGCGGGCTGGCTTGCCGCTCGCCAGGCTCTGGGCGGCGGCCGCCGCGAGCGGCTCGGCGATCATGCCGGCGAGGCGGCTGTTGCGCGCCAGGCCGAGCAGATAGTCGACGCGGTTGGCGTCGCACCACGTCATGATGGCGTCGCGCGAAGCCGCTGTCGGCGCGCAGGATGATACGCACGCCGGGCCAGCGGGCGCGGAGCTGCGCGACGATGCGGGCGAGTTCGTCGACCGTGCCAGCCGATGCGTCGATGTTGGCCGGGCGCAGCTTGGCGGCCAGCAAATGCCGGCCGCAGAACACATACAGCGGCAGGTAGCAGTAGCTGTCGTAATAGCCGTGGAAGAAGCGGCCTGCCTGATGCCCGTGCAGCGGATCGTCGGTGGCATCGAAATCCAGCACGATCTCCTCCGGCGCGGCCGGATGGGCGTCGAGGAAGAACTCCACCAGCAGCCGTTCGATCGCCGCGCCATCGTGGCCGATGCGGTGGTAGCGGCCGGGCTGGCCGGCCGGCGCATGTTCCAGCCGGTTCAGCGTGGACTTGCCCGCCAGTGGTGCGCAGTCACGCCGCCCCGCCGTCAGTTTGGCCGCGCACGCCGCCAGCACCGGGTCGTGCCGTAGCGTGTCGTGGTCCAGCAGGCCCTCGTAGCCCAGCGCAATGCCGAACACCCGCTGCATGGCCAAGCTCGACACCGAGTGCTCGACGAAATCCGCCGATCGCGCATCAAGGAAGCAGGCGGCGAAGCGCCGCACCAGATCGATCGCGCGATCGGTGCGCGAGAGAAGCAGCGCCCCAGCATCGGACGTCACCCGCCCGCCGTCGAACGCCGCCACCACGGCCCGCCCATCAGCAGGTACAAATCCAAACAGATCAGGGATACACTCTGTCGGCATCGGGGCTTCTCCTGGGCCAGAGACAAGCGGTTGCTGCACAGCAACTTTCTCAGAACCCGTGCCCCGATGCACCTCCTACTTGTGAGAAATGCGGGCTAGAAAGCTCGGCTTAGCCATCATCGCGGCTATGCTGAGACACGAGGAGACCGCATTCCGAGCGATACAGAACTCGCTCAGGACGTCCTGGTCGAGCTTCTGTGGAAAGCAAGTGTGCACAAGGAGCCTATTGCCGTCACGACCGCCCTGCGGCCGCGGGGCGCCAAGAAGCATCTTTGCGGTGCCTGGCACGTTGCAGCCTCTGAATCCGATCGGAGCGAAGCTCGATGACCTACTTGCGGTTTGTCGCCATGACCGTCACCTCGACCGTGGTTATGTTCGGACTGATGTACCTGAACACCTACGCGCTGGATCATGTCCTGTTCAGTCAGACGCGCGGCTGGATGGCCCTTCTGATGGGGGCCGTCATGGCCGTCATCATGCTGCTTTTCATGCTCGGCATGTACAAGGACCGGCGCGCCAACGCCGCGATCCTGGTGGGCGCGGCGCTGGTTTTCAGCGTATCGCTTTGGGCCGTGCGGAGCCAGGAGACCGTCTATGACGTGGCCTGGATGAAGGCCATGATCCCACATCACTCGATCGCGATCATGACCAGCGAACGGGCGCACATCCGCGATCCGCGCGTTCGAGCGCTCGCGGACCGGATCATCGCCGCACAGGTCAGCGAGATCCAAGAGATGAGCAGGCTCATCTCCGAGCTGGGACGCAGCCCCACACCCTCCGGCGCGCCTGACCTGCCCGCGGGCAGCACCCCAGCGCCAACCGCAAGCAACTGATCACAGCGGCACGCCGGCGGGCACGGACATCGCCGACGGTTGCACATCACAGCGTCGCGACGTCGAGGCCAATGCGCCGACCTTGGTCGTGCGTATGTGCAGGAACCTGGCGGCACGCAATCCTTTTTCCACACGCGCGTGCGACGGCTCGCGATGCATTCTGCCGGGAACCGCATGGTCGCGTCATCAGCGATACCCGACGTTCATCACCTAATCCCGCAGCAGTGCCTCGTCATTCTCAGCCTCACCCAGCAAGCTCTGCAGAGCATCGCGCGCATAGATGATTCCGATCGGCTTGCCATCCTGATCGACCACCGGAATGCGTTGCAGGCCACGCTCTTTCATCACCAGCCAGACATCGTGCAGCACGTCATCGGGCCGGCAGGCGACGACATCGCGCGTCATGATCATGGCCACCCTGACCGTGCAGCCCCCGCCAGCACAGTGCCCGATCTGCGCGACGATATCGGTCTTCGTTAGGACGCCGACCATACCCCCATCGAGGTCGCACACGACCACGAGATCCGTGTGGGGCTTGGACATGAGATCGGCCGCATCCTTGACCATCGCTGCGGCATTGATCTTGACCAGGCGCTGGCGTGCCCTGGGCAGCATCTGCTCTGCGAACATTCCTGCTCTCTCCTGGGTCGCATATCCGCTTGCGCTCGGTCCCGCAGGATCGGTGCCGTTGGTTCATTCATCCGTTTCAGCGCAGCGCGCTTGTGCGTCGCGACGTGACCGGTCTTGTCGCCTTTGGCCTCGCTTACCTCAAGGCCGCCCAACTTGGCTCCCGTTGTGTAGAAGGTCGCCCGCTGACCCGTGCCGACGGTGAACATCCACCGCCCCGTCGCGAAACGGGCTCTACCGAACGGGGGCTTAGCTAAGGCGGCGCCGGTTGTCATCGATCGGCCACGCCCCCTGCGAACAACAGCGCGATCGCGCCCTCACTCTGCTGCTGAATTTGCCGCAGATGACCTGGGCTGCGGAAGCTTTCGGCGTAGATTTTGTAGACATCCTCCGTGCCGGACGGTCGCGCGACGAACCAGCCGCCATCCGTGACCACTTTCACGCCGCCGATCGGAGCGCCGTTGCCAGGTGCCTCGGCGAAGCTTGAGCGGACCTGCTCGCCGGCCAGTGTCGTCATCGCGATATCGCCAGGGGAGAGCCCCTTCAGGATCGCTTTCTGCGCCGGTGTCGCCGCCCCATCGACGCGCGCGAAGAACGACACGCCCAATTCGCGCTTGATGCTGTCGTAGCCTGCGCTGGGGTCATGGCCCGTGCTTGCGGTGATCTCGGCGGCAAGCAGGCCCATGATCAGTCCGTCCTTGTCGGTCGCCCAGACCGTGCCGTCATGCCGCAGGAACGAGGCTCCGGCGCTCTCCTCGCCCACGAAGCCTAGGCTGCCATCGAGAAGGCCCTCGGTGAACCATTTGAAGCCGACGGGAACTTCGACCAGCCGGCGGCCGAGCTTCGTGGCCACACGATCGATCATCGCGCTGCTGACCACGGTCTTGCCGATCCCTGCCAAGCCGCTCCAGCCGGGACGATGTGCGAACAGGTAGGCGATGCTGGCGGCGAGGAAGTGATTTGGTTCCATCAGACCACCAGGTCCGGCCACGATGCCATGTCGGTCGGCGTCCGGGTCGTTGGCGAACGCCACATCGAAACCTTCACGCATGCCAATCAGCCTGGTCATCGCGTACGGCGATGAGCAGTCCATCCGTATCCGCCCATCCCAATCGGCAGTCATGAAGCCGAAGGTTGGATCCACCGTGTCGCTGACGATGGTGGCACTGATGCGGTAGCGGTCGATGATGGGCTGCCAGAACGCCACGCTGGCGCCACCGAGCGGGTCGATGCCGATCCGCACACCGGATGCGCGGATCGCGTCCATGTCGACCACATGGTTCAGGTCATCGACATACGGTCCGACATAGTCATGGTCGTGACATCGCGACGACCGGCGCGCGCGCTCGTAGGGGATGCGCAGGACCTCTGCGTGCGATGCCGGGAGCAGCGCGTTGGCGCCCTGCTCAATCCCGGCCGTCACGGCGGTTCCGGCCGGCCCGCCATGCGGGGGATTGTACTTGAATCCGCCATCCTCCGGTGGGTTGTGCGACGGGGTGATCACGACGCCGTCCGCCAGGCCCGCCGTCCGGCCCCGGTTGTAGGCCAGGATTGCGTGGGAAATCACCGGCGTCGGCGTGTAGCCATCGTGCCGGTCAACGAACACGACGATGTCATTGGCGACGAAAACCTCCAGCGCGGTCGCCAGCGCGGGCCGGGACAAGGCGTGGGTGTCGATGCCGACGAACAGCGGGCCGTCGATGCCGTTGCGCCGGCGGTGCTGGCAGATCGCCTGGCTGATCGCCAGGATATGCGCCTCGTTGAAGGACGTGTCGAAGGAGGATCCGCGGTGGCCCGACGTGCCGAAGGCAACGCGCTGCGCCGCAACCGCGGGATCCGGCACCCCGTTGAAGTAGGCCGCAATGAGCCGCGGAACATCGACCAGTAAAGACGGATCGAGTGTCTTGCCTGCCAGAGGGCTGATCCGAGCAGTCATGCCGCCCTCGCGTTCGAGGTAGGGCCGAGCGCCACGTTGACGGCACGCGTGGCGCCTTCATCGACCATTGGCACCGCGGCGCCGGCGGGCAGGTCCACGCCATCCAGGCTGATCGACACGACGCCCTTGCCCAGGCCCGCGGGGTTCTCGACCACAATGACGTAGCGTGTGGATCGCCAGGTGATCGTCACGTTATAGCGCGGCCAATCCCGCGGCACGCAGGGATCGATGTGCAGCGCGGTGCCACGGATGCGGATGCCCAGGATGTTCTCGATTCCCACCCGCTGCATCCAGCCCGCGGAGCCGGTGTACCATGACCACCCGCCGCGGCCGACATGCGGCGGCGTGGAGTAGATGTCGGCGGCCACGACATACGGCTCCAGCTTGTAGCGGGCGACCTCGGCCGGCGTGCGCGCGTGGTTGATCGGGTTCAACATCGCGAACAGTGCGGCCGCCTTGTCGCCGTCGCCCAGCATCGCGAAGGCCATCACTGACCACAGCGCGGCATGGGTGTATTGCCCGCCATTCTCGCGGATACCCGGCGGATAGCCTTTGATGTAGCTGGGCTCGGACGTGGTCTTGTCGAATGGTGGCGTCAGCACCAGCAACAGCTTCTCATCGGCGCGGACCAGATTTCGGTCGACCGATACCATGGCGCGGGCGGCGCGCGCGGGCGGCGCCACGCCGGAGATCACCCCCCAGGCCTGCGCGATCGAATCGATCCGGCATTCCTCGTCGGCATGCGAGCCGAGCGGCATTCCATCGTCGAAATAGGCGCGCAGGTACCAGTCGCCGTCCCAGGCGCGTTCGAGTGCCGCCGGCAGCGCCGCGGTGTGGGCGCGCCATGCGGCGGCGCGCACTGCATCCTTCCGCGCCTCGGCCAGCGGGATGAAGGCCTGCAACGCCGCGTGCGGGAACCACCCGAGCCAGACGCTTTCGCCCTGCCCCGCTTCGCCGATGCGATTCATGCCGTCGTTCCAATCGCCCGTGCCCATCAGCGGCAGACCGTGGCTGCCGAGATCAAGGCTGTGGTCCAGGCCGCGGGCGCAGTGCTCGAACAGCGTCGCGGGTGCATCCGCCGTTGTCGGCACGAAGAACCTGTCATGCTCGCCAGGGTCCAGCAACGGACCGGCCAGGAATGTCACCGGTTCGTCGAGCACGCCGGTATCGCCCGTCGTTTCGACGTAATGCGCCACGGCATAGGCCAGCCAGGCGCGATCATCCGAGATTCGGGTGCGCACGCCGGCGCCCGTCTGCGGTAGCCACCAGTGCTGCACGTCGCCCTCGACGAACGGCCGCGAAGCCGCGCGGAGCAGATGCGCCCGCGTGATGTCGGGACGGGATGCGGCCAGCGCCATGCCATCCTGCAACTGGTCGCGGAAGCCGTAGGCGCCACTGGCCTGGTAAAACCCGCCGCGCGCCCAGACGCGACAGGCGAGCGATTGATAGAGCAGCCAGCCATTCAGCATGATGTCCATGCCGCGATCCGGCGTTTTGACCTGCACGGCGCCGAGCACGTCGTCCCACTGCTCGCCAACGGCGGAGAGAATGGCGTCCAAATCCGCGGTGCGGTAGCGCGTGACCAGCGCACGGGCAGCTTCGGTGTTCGCGCCGGCACCGAGAAGGAAGACGATCTCGGCGCGACCATCCGGCGGCAGCTCCAGGCTGGTCCGCAGCGCGGCGCACGGGTCCATCCCGGCGCCCAAAGTGTTGGACAGCGCGCGAGAAGTGCTGAGCGCCTGCGGGAAGGCCAGCGAGCCGTTGCGACCCAGGAATTCCCGCCGGTCGCCCGTCCAGCTGGTTTGCCTGCCGCCAAGGTCGGCGAACGCGACCTGTGCGCCGAATGCCGCGTCCCAGGCGTTACGGGCGAAAATGGCCCCCGTCGCCGCATCCAGTTCGGTCTGCACAAAGGCAGCGGTCGCCGTCCGTGAGGGGCCGAGGACCCATTCCACATAGGCTGAGACCGAGACGGCGCGCGTACGTCCCGACACATTATGCAGTTGCAGCCTCACGATCTTGATCGGGTCATCGATCGGCACGTACTGCAGCAGGCTGGTGGCGATCCCGTACGCCGTCCGGTCGGGTTGTGTCCCCGCGGGTGGTGTAGGGGGCCGCCGCATTGATGCTGGCGGCCATCGTGATGGACTTCGGTAGGGTTGGGTTGTCGAGACCAACAACCTGAACCTTGGGACACCACGATGACCGACGATACGATGGCCCTGCGTGAGCTGCTGCAAAAGGGTTCTGACGCCAGCCTGCTGCGAGAAATGATCGGCTTTGCCGCCCAGCGGCTGATGGAGCTGGACACTGAGCCTCTCTGCGGCGCCGCTCATGGCGAGCGCAGTGCCGACAGG
>JACMOG010000318.1 GCA_014378125.1 Vitreoscilla sp.
GCGAGCGCCGCGGGCGCCGCGCGCGCCGCGCCCTTGAATGCGCCCGTGAATTCGCACGTGAGCGCTCCGACGGCCGCGCCCGTGGCCTCGGCGCCCATCGCCGCCGCGCCGGCACCCGTCATCGCGCAGCGTCCGGCGCCTGTGCCCGCGCCCGTGCCCGTGCCCGTCCACGTACCCGTGTCTGTGTCCGTGCCGGCGCCGCAACTTGCCGCGATTTCCACGCCTGCGTCCGCGGCGCCGCTGCTGCGCACACCGGCTGCACGCTCGGTGGCCACGGTCTCCGACGACGGCGATCCGCCCTGGGGCGACGAAGAGCCCGACGACCTGATGGACGACCTGATGGACGACCTGCCGCCGCCCACCCGCGGTCGGGTCGGCAATGCGCCGCCGCCGGCGCCGCGCACGCGTCCGAACCTCGACGACCTGCAGCCCGTCCACGACGACGAGCCCGCCGCCGCGCCGCGCGCCCCGGCGCAACAGGTGGCCGCGCCGCCCGCGCTGCCGCAGTTCGAACGCACGCCGCTCGGCACGAAGTGGTACGGCCTCATCCAGCAGCTGGCCGACGCCGGCAAGCTGATCGCGATGGTCCGCGCGCTGGCGATGCAGTCCGAGCTCATGGCTTGCGAACCCGGCGACGTGCCCACCTGGCGCCTGCGCGTCACCCTCGAGACGCTGCGCAACCCGGCGCTGGCCGACAAGCTGGCCGGCATCCTGCGCGAGCTCACCGGCGAGAGCCTGCAGCTCGCGGTGGAGATGGGCAACGCCCAGGACCCCCCGCCCAAGCGCGACGCCGCCGAGGCCGACCGGCGCCAGCGCGCCGCCATCGACGAGATCCATTCCGACGCCACGGTCCGCGCCTTGCTGGCGCAGTTCCAGACCGCGCGCATCCTTCCCGGCTCCGTGAAGCCGCTCTGATTCCCTCCCGGGGTCGCCACAGACCCCAACGAACACGAAAGGTCGTACCCCATGATGAAAGGTCAACTCGCCGGTCTGATGAAGCAGGCCCAGGCGATGCAGGACAACCTGAAGAAGGTGCAGGACGAGCTCGCCAACATCGAGGTGGACGGCCAGGCCGGCAACGGCCTGGTCAAGATCACGATGACGTGCAAGCACGACGTGCGCCGCGTCACCATCGACCCGAGCCTGCTCGCCGACGACAAGGACATGCTCGAGGACATGGTGGCCGCCGCGTTCAACGACGCGCTGCGCAATGCCGAGGAAGTGAGCCAGGCCAAGATGGGCAAGGTCACCGCCGGCATGCCGCTGCCCCCCGGCATGAAGATGCCTTTCTGAACGCCGGCGCATGAGCGAAGCGCGGCTTCTGTCGTTGGTGGAGGCGCTGCGCATCCTGCCGGGCGTCGGCGTCAAGTCGGCGCAGCGCATGGCCTTCCACCTGCTGCAGCACGACCGCGGGGGCGCGCTGCGGCTGGCCACGGCCCTCGACGCCGCGGTGCACGACATCCGCCACTGCGAGCGCTGCCACACGTTCACCGAGCACTCGCTGTGCGACGTCTGCGCCGACCCCGAGCGCGATGCCAACGTGCTGTGCATCGTCGAGACGCCGGCCGACCAGTCGGCGCTGGAGCGCACCGGCAGCTACAAGGGCCTGTACTTCGTGCTGATGGGGCGGCTGAGCCCGCTCGACGGCGTGGGCGTGCGCGACATCGGCGTCGAGCCCCTGCTCGAACGGCTCTCGCGGGAGCCGGTGGCCGAGGTCATCCTGGCCACCAGCTTCACCGCCGAGGGCGAGGCCACCTCGCACGTCATCGGCGAGGCGCTGAAGGCGCGCGGCATCACCGTGTCGCGGCTCGCGCGCGGCGTGCCGGCCGGCAGCGAGCTGGAATACGTCGACCTGTCGACGATCGCGCACGCGCTGGCCGACCGGCGCTGAGCGCACGCCGCGTAGCGGCCCGGCAAAGGCATTGCAACCTGGGGTGATCACCAGCCGCCCGGGCGTCTCGCTGACCCTACAATTGGCGTCGAATTCGACACATTCAGGATGACCATTCGGCACAGGGTGCGCATCCGTCAGCGAAGTCCGGCGTGTACCGGCAGGGAGGAAACCCATGAACAGACTGAATGCATGGCTGCGCCTTGGCGCGGCAGCCGTGAGTTGCGCGCTCGCCTCATGCGGCGGTGGAGGCGGTGGAGGTGGCGGCGGTGGCATCAGCGTCACGTCGAACGCGAACGGCTTCCAGCTGGTGGGCATCGTGCCCGACACCTCGACATCGAACACCGTCACGTTCACGCTCTCGGGCGGCAGCGGGCAGACGCTGTATGCGGCAGCCGTCTCCGGCATGGCCAACCTGCAGGCCAACGTGCTGCTCACCAGCGACACTCAGGCCATGGTCACGCTGACCGACGGGTCGGGCAGCGACGCGGCCGGGCGCACCACCGGCACGGTCACGTTCGAGCTGTGCTCCGACCAGAATTGCAGCCACGTCGTCTGGTCGCATGATTACCCGGTCATGTCGACCCGTTTCCACATCGCGGCGGACCCGCTGACGCTGACGGGCAGCGAGGGGTCCGACACCACCGCGTCGCTGGCCGTCACGCCGCCGGACACCGATCACCTGCTCACGGCGAGCACCATCGTCGTGCCCAGCTCGCCGGCTTGGCTGACCGCTGCGCACGACAGCACGGGCAATTTCACGGTGACGGCTTCGGCAGCGAACCTGGCCGCAGGCAACTACACGGGCACGTTGATGGTCGGGTCGACCACTGTTCCCGCCTACTACTCGACGAACGTGTCGTTCCACGTGGGCGAGGGCATGACGGCGCCGGCCCTGGCCGACATCGTCGAGCGTGCCGACACGACGGCGAGCGCCCTGCAGGGAAGCGGTCCGCTGGACTTCGTCGGCCGTGCCGGCGCCTGGACGGCCACCAGCGACACCGCCTGGCTGGTCGTCGACACCCCGACCGGAA
>JACMOG010000319.1 GCA_014378125.1 Vitreoscilla sp.
GCCCCGAGCCCGGCGGGCTGCGTGGCCAGCCGCTGCGCGTCAGCGATCAGGCTGCCCGCGGGCATCTCGCCGGCCGCGTTGGCGGTGGATGGCAGCGCCTTCGAGATCGTGCCGACCACGGCGCCCGCCAGCGGCGACACCAGCGCGTTGTAGCCCTGCACGATGTTGCGCACCGTCGGATCGGTGGCGATGGCCTGGTTGATGGCCGGGTCGGTGCGGTCGACCAGGCGGTTGGTGGGCGACACGCCGATCACGTTGCGCGTCTTCGGGTCCAGCGTCACGTCGATGTCGGTGACGATGCGGCCGAACGCGCTGGCACTGGTGACAGGCACGAGGCGCCCCGCCTTGTTGCGCAGGCCGGTGGCGCGCGGCGTCGACTGCGTCGCGCCGCCGACGCTCTTCACGTCGACGGTGTTGGCCGAGCAGTTGTAGGCGGCGTGCGTGTGCGCGCTGATCACCAGGTCGACGGCGTCGTCGAGGCGATTGACGATCTTTTCGATGTCGGAGGCGCTGCCGTCGGCGTTCTTCAGGTTGCCGTCGCAGCCGTTGATGTCGCCCACGTTGGGACTGGACTGGAAGCCGCCCTGGTGGACGAGCACCACGATGGCCTCGATGCCTTGCGCGCGCAGCCGGGGCACGAGCGAGTTGACGGTTTCGGCCTCGTCCTGGAACGTGAGGCCCGCCACGCCGGTGGGCGTGACGATGCCGGGCGTGCCCTTGAGCGTCATGCCGATGAAGGCCACCTTCACGCCGTTGAACGACTTGATGCCGTAGGGCGCCAGCAGCGTGTGGTCGGTGGCGTTCTCCACCACGTTGGCCGACAGCCACTTGAACTTCGCGCCGTCGAAGGTGCCCGGCGCGCGCGAGCCGAGGCCGCGGCAGCTGTTCGTGTCGGGCTGGCCGTTGGTGAGCTTGCAGCCGCCGTTCTGCAGGCGCTTCAGCTCGGCCGAGCCCTTGTCGAATTCATGGTTGCCCACCGACGTGAAGTCGACGCCCACGTGGTTCATCACCTCGACGGCCGGTTCGTCGAAGAACAGCGCCGAGATCAGCGGCGAGGCGCCGATGAAGTCGCCGCCGCCCACCACCGCGTTGAGCGGGTTCTGCGACTTCAGCCTGGCGACGTAGGCGGCGATGTACTCGGCGCCACCCACGGCCGGGCGCTGGGCCGACGGCACGAGCGTGTTCTGGCCGAAGGTGCCGGGCGATTGCAGGTTGCCGTGGAAGTCGTTGAACCCGATGATCTTGATGGTGATCGGCGCGGTGGCGGACTGTGCCAGGGCGGCGCTGGCGAAAGCACTGGCCAGGGCGGCGGCCAGCAGCGTGCGGCCCAGCGACAGGAGGGAGGTCTTCATGATGGGGCGTCCTCAGATCGACGGGTTGGGACGGCGGCGGCGGGCCACCAGCGCGACGGCGGCGAGGCCGCCCAGCGACAGCGCGATGCCGGAGGGCCCGGGCACCGACGACACGCTCAGGCGCAGCGCGCCGTTGGTGGCGTCGAGGTCGGTGCCGGCAATGTCGTCCTGGACCGACTGCAGCAGCGAGCCGCTGATGTCGTACGTGCCGGCGCCGAGCGTGAACACGCCGTGGCTGTAGGCGGCGTTGCCGAAAGCGGCGTCGAAGTCGAACTCGACGTTGCCCTCGACATTGCCGATCGCCACGCTCGACGTCCGCCCCAGCGTGGCGCCGAAGTTGTTGATCGTGAACGTGTCTCCGGCGAAGCCGGCATCCACCACGCTGAGGGTGCCGGTGGTGCCGGCGGCGATCGTGAACTGGAAGCTCAGCGGCGAGCCGTCGGCGTAGTCGATCCAGCCCGTGCCGTTGGCCGGCGGCGCCGCGGCGTCCACGTTGAATTCGTGCCAGCTGCCGTCGGCGGGCAGCGCGACGGTGGTGGCGTGGGCGGGCGCCGCGATCGCGGCCGCGACGGCCAGGGCGGCCGCCATCATGTGCTTGTTCATCGATCTCTCTCCGGGGTTTGTTCTCTGGACGCGTCGGTCTCGTGGACCGGCGCGGGACGGAACGACTGTCCCGGATACCCATGACCGTACCGTGACCGATCTGCGACGATTGGTCCCAAGAGGTAGCCCCCGAACCGCATTCGATGGTTTCAAAACGCTCATCGCCGATCTGCGGGGCGTCGCTCGGGTCAGTCACGACTCACCGGGGAAGTCTCTTTTGTTCGTGTCCCCCGTCGGCCTGCGGCCTCCTCCTCCTTTTCGTCCATCCTGCGCGCACAACGCTGGCAAACCGTCGTCATCCTGCGCGCAGTCGCAGGATCCACGGTGGCGGACTCTCAGCGCTGGATTCCGCGACGACGCGCGGAATGACGAGGCGGTGCAGGTCCTCAATCAGCAAATTAGCGCCGGCATGTCGATCCGCGAAGCACTTTATATCCACAAACAAGTCCAGGAAGACGGTGTCCATAGTCGCCTAGCGTCAACTGCCAGTTGGTGGCAACAATGGCTCCGACCAGC
>JACMOG010000320.1 GCA_014378125.1 Vitreoscilla sp.
CACCCGGGCCTGCACGAACGTCTCGATGGACGCCGGCATGCTCACGTTGTAGCGGTCGTGGGCCACCTCCTCGGGCGGGTGGTCGTCGTTGGCGAGCCAGGGCACGGGGTCGGGCAGCCACGTCATGGGATGCGCGCTCACGGTGAACACGGTGGGCAGGTAGCCTTGCGCGCGCATCCAGGCCTGGGCCTTCGCGCGCGCGTCCGCGTCCGTGTCCGGGGACGCGTCACGCGCGCCCCACGCGTCCGCGAGCAACTCCATCACCCACTGGTTGCAGTTCTGGTGGAGGGTGCTGAACGGGTAGGCGTTGGCGCTGTAGCTCGCGCCCAGCACGCCCAGCGCGTGGTGCGTGACGACGGCGGTGGTGCGCAGCGGCGCGGCGTGGTCGGGCGGCAGGAAGACAAGCGAGACGTAGCCGTTGTCGGGGTCGTCGGTGCCGAGCAGGAAGCCCGTGAGGGCCTCGTCGAACACGCGCGGACGGTGATCCTCGCAGGAGTAGTACAGCTCGCGCACCGACCACGGCTTGCCGTCGTTGTCCTTCATCGCGACGGCCTCGTGCGAGTAGCGCACGTCGAGACGATGCAGGTCGAGCCCGGAGCGCGCCACCAGCACCACGTCCTGGCCGGAGGCGGCGAGTTCGCCGCGCACCAGGGCGCCGAAGCGCAGCATCACGTCGCGCTGGTCGGCGGCGGGCTCCTTGGGGCGGTCGCACACCTCGAACGAGATCGCTTGTGCCGCCGCGGGCAGCAGCAGCGCGGCGAGGGCCAGCGCGCGCAGGCCGCGGGTCAAAGCGTCACGGGCGCCATCTTCATGTCGCGTGCGACGTCGTCGGCGAGCGCCAGGAAGAACGCGGCGCGCGGCTGGCTGGCCGCGAACTCGATGCCGTACGGACGCTGCAGCGCGGTGACGATGGCGTCCTTGGCCACGTGGCCCTGGTCGGCCGCGGCGCGCGGCAGGCGCAGGTACATCTCGCCGACGGCGGCGTTGGCGGCGACCGCCTGCAGGTGCAGTTCGACCATGTCCGGCTTGCCGTCCACGGCGGCCATGTCGATGACCTTGTAGTCTCCCTGCGCCTGCTTGTTGTCGGGCGAGCTGGAGTGGCTGGAGCCGGTGATGGAATCGGAGATGCTGCCCGACGAGCGCGACAGGCTGTCGGACACCACGGAGGTGACCGAGCTTTCGGCCAGGCACGCGAGCGGCGCGGCGCAGGCCAGCAGCGCGAGGGTGGCCAGGCTCTTGGTGAAGTGACGCATCGTGGCTCCAGGGCGGGTGGATGGGATGGGGCATTTTGCTCCAACGGCGAGCAAGACCGTCATCCTGCGACTGCGCGCAGGATGACACGCCGTAGGCGTGTCACTTGCGCTTGGCGCGCGGGTGCGCCGCGTCGTACACCTTGGCCAGGTGCTGGAAGTCGAGCCGCGTATACACCTGCGTGGTGGCGATGCTGGCGTGGCCCAGCAGCTCCTGCACGCCGCGCAGGTCGCCGCTGGACTGCAGCAGGTGCGACGCGTAGCTGTGGCGCAGCATGTGCGGATGCACGGGCGTGGCCACGCCGGCGCGG
>JACMOG010000321.1 GCA_014378125.1 Vitreoscilla sp.
CACCTTCCAGACCGTGCTGATGAACACGCCCGACGGCGCGCCCGGCGCCGGCGTGAAGGTGTCCGGCGTCACCGAGAACCAGGCCCCCGGCCGCAAGGTGCACGACCCGGCCAACCCGAGCGCCGACTCCGACGGCTACGTGACCTATTCCAACGTGAACGCGGTCGACGAGATGGTCAACATGATCTCGGCCTCGCGCTCGTACCAGAACAACATCGAAGTGATGAACACCGCCAAGACGCTGCTGATGAAGACGCTGCAGATGGGCCAGGGCTGATCGAACCAGGATTCAATGAATGTCCATCTCATCCATTTCCGGCAACAACCCGGCGCCCAACAACCTCGGCGGCTTCGGCGCCCCGGCGGCCACCGCCGCGGGCGGCAAGGCCGTCGCCAAGGCGGGCAAGGCCGCCGCGTCGGGCGTGGACGGGTCCGGCCTGGGCGGCGCCACCTCGGCGGATGACCAGTCCAACCGCTTCCTGAAGCTGCTGGTGGCGCAGATGTCCAACCAGGATCCGCTGAACCCGATGGACTCGGCCCAGGTCACCAGCCAGATGGCGCAGATCAGCACGGTGCAGGGCGTGCAGACGCTCAACAAGACGGTGAGCGGCCTGGACGCCCAGTTCACGCAGCTGCAGACCATGCAAGGCGCCGCGCTGGTGGGCCACGACGTGGTCACCGAGGGCAACAGCCTGCGCGTGGACGACGAGTCCCACAAGGGCGACGGCGGCTTCGAGATCACGAACCCGGCCACCAGCGTCAGCGTGGACATCCTCAACCCGGCAGGCACCACCATCGGCACCGTGAAGATGGGCCCGCAGGAGGCCGGCCGCCACAGCTTCGACTTCGACGTGCCCGTCTCGGCCCAGGGTCAGCCGCTCACGTTCAAGGTCAACGCCGTGAACAACGCCGCGCCGCTCGATTCGCTGTCGCTGGCCTTCAACACCATCGACGCCGTCAGCAACATGAACGGCAAGCTCGCAGTCGAGCTCGACAACGGCAAGCGGGTCGCCTACGACGCCGTCTGGGCCTTCCTCTAAACCCCGCGAACCGCACACTTTCCGTTCCAGGAGACCTCCATGAGCTTCCAGCAAGGCCTGTCCGGCCTGAGCGCCGCTTCGAAGAACCTCGAAGTCATCGGCAACAACGTCGCCAACTCCAACACCTTCGGCGAGAAGTCGTCCCGGGCGGAGTTCGCCGACATGTACTCCGCGGCCATGACGGGCTCGGCGTCCAACAACATCCAGGCCGGCATCGGCGTGCAGGTGGCCGCCGTGTCGCAGCAGTTCAACCAGGGCAACCTCACGCCCACCGGCAACCCGCTCGACCTGGCCATCAACGGCAACGGCTTCTTCCAGACCCAGGACCAGTCCAACCAGGTGCAGTACACGCGCAACGGACAGTTCAAGGTCAGCAACACCGGCAACATCGTCAACGACCAGGGCAGCAAGCTGCTGGGCTACCCGGCCGACGCTCAGGGCAACATCGTCCAGGGCGCCGCCAAGCCGCTGCAGCTGCCCACCGGCGGCATCGACCCGCAGTTCACCACCAAGAGCACCATCGAGTTCAACCTCGACTCGCGCGACGCGGTGACGACGCCCACCACGGGCCCGGCGATCGACTTCACGAACCAGAAGACGTACAACAACGCCACCTCGGTGACGATGTACGACGCCAAGGGCCAGGACGTGGCCGTCAGCTACTACTTCCAGAAGACGGGCACCGACACCTTCGACGTGTACGCCACGGCCAACGGCACCACCGTCAACGGCACCACCGGCGCGCCGCTGCCCATCACCTCGCTCACGTATTCCACCGACGGCAGCGCGCTGATCTCGCCGGCCGGTGGCGCCGTGACGCTGGGCATCCCGGCCTCCACCAACGCCGCCGGCGCGGCCACGCTACCGATCACCGGCATCGCGCTGGACATGTCGGGCGCCACCGAGTTCGGCTCCAACTTCGGCGTCACCAACATGACCCAGGACGGCTACACGGCCGGCCAGCTCACGGGCGTGTCGGTGGACAACGCGGGCAAGATGATCGCCCAGTACTCAAACGGCCAGACCAAGGCCGCCGGCCAGGTGGAGCTGGCCACGTTCCGCAACGTGCAGGGGCTGTCGCCCATCGGCGGCAACGCCTGGAAGCAGACGTCCGCGTCGGGCGGCCCCACCGTCGGCGTCGCCGGCGACGGCAACCTGGGCGTGCTGAATTCGGGCACGCTGGAGGAATCCAACGTCGACCTCACGGCCGAGCTGGTGCAGATGATCACCGCGCAGCGCGACTACCAGGCCAACGCCCAGACCATCAAGACGATGGACCAGGCGATGCAGACGCTGGTCAACCTGCGTTAATTGAACCTGTAGGGAGCGACGACCATGGACCGCATGATCTACCTGTCGATGTCGGGCGCGAAAGCCGCCCTGCAGCGCCAGGACTCGCTGGCCAACAACCTCGCCAACGTCACCACCAACGGCTTCCGCGCCGAGCTCACCGCGTTCCGCGCGGTGCCGGTGCGCGGCGATGGCGCTTCCACGCGGGTGTTCTCGCTGGAGACCACGCCCGGCTACAACGACGAGCAAGGCCCGATCAACCCGACCGGGCGCAACCTCGACGTGGCCATGACCGGCAAGTCGTGGATGGCCGTGCAGTCGCTCGACGGCACCGAGGCCTACACCCGTGCCGGCTCGCTGGCGGTCAACTCCGAGGGCGTCCTGACGACCCTCGGCGGCCTGCAGGTCAATGGCGACGGCGGCCCGATCACGGTGCCGGCCAACGCGCAGGTGGACATCGCCGACGACGGCACGATCACGGCCAAGGTGGACAACCAGAAGCCGCAGCAGATCGGCAAGCTCAAGCTGGTGGTGCCGGACGTGCCCATGAACCGCGGCACCGACGGCCTGTTCCGCGGCGAATCCGGCGACCTGAGCGCCGACCCCACCGCCCGCGTGCAGTCGGGCGCGCTGGAGGGCTCCAACGTGAGCCCCGTGGCCACGATGGTGGGCATGATCGCCGCCGCGCGCCAGTTCGAGCACCAGATGAAGATGCTCGAGAACGCCGAGAAGCAGGACCAGGCGGCGTCGAAGCTGCTGTCCGAGAACTAAAGGGGTCTGGCATCTCCGCCGTATCCGGCGGCAATGCCTGACCCCTTCCAGCCGGGATAAGGCCCCGGTAAAGCCGCCTTATCCGGCGCATCCCACCCTCAAGTTTTCGGGATCATGACGTATCAAACGAACGAAAGTTCAACGTCATGCTTCGCTCACTGTGGATCTCGAAAACCGGCATGGAAGCCCAGCAGCTCCAGCTGGACAACATCTCGCACAACCTCGCCAACGTGGCCACCAACGGCTACAAGAAGAGCCATGCGCAGTTCGAGGACCTGATCTACCAGAACATGCGGCAGTCGGGTTCGGCTACCTCCGACCAGACGCAGCTGCCCACCGGCCTGCAGGTCGGCCTGGGAGTGCGCCCGGTGGCCACGGCGCGTGACTTCACCCAGGGCTCGCTGCAGCAGACCGGCAACTCGCTGGACGTGGCCATCAGCGGCAACGGCTTCCTGCAGGTGACGATGCCCGACGGCACCACCGGCTACACCCGCGATGGCGCGCTCAAGCTCGACTCGCAAGGCCAGGTCGTCACCAACGAAGGCTACATCGTGCAGCCGGGCATCACCATTCCCCCGCAGGCGCAGAGCGTCTCGATCGGCGCCGACGGCACCGTCAGCGCCACCTTGCCCGGCACCTCCACGCCCAGCACGCTGGGCCAGCTGCAGCTCGCTGCCTTCGCCAACCCGCAGGGCCTCGATCCCAAGGGCGGCAACCTGTACGCCGAGACGGCCGCCTCCGGTTCGCCGAGCGCCGCCGCGCCGGGCACCAACGGCCTGGGCCGGATCCAGCAGGGCTTCGTCGAGACCTCCAACGTGAACGTGGTCGAGGAGCTGGTGTCGATGATCTCCACGCAGCGCGCCTACGAGCTCAACTCGAAGGCCATCCAGACCTCCGACCAGATGCTGCAACGCCTGGGGCAACTGTGATGTTCGACTCCGCCTCGTCCACCCGCCACCTGCGCCATCGCAGCGTGCACTCGCGCCACCAGGTGTCCGACCGCACCGCGTTGCGCATCGGCATCGCCGCCATCATCCTGGTCATCATCTCCGCGCTGTTCGCCACGCCGGCGTACGCCACGCGCCTCAAGGAAGTGGCCGCCGTGCAGGGCGTGCGGAGCAACCAGTTGATCGGCTACGGCCTGGTGATCGGCCTCGACGGCACGGGCGACCAGACCACGCAGGCCCCGTTCACCACGCAAGGCCTGCAGTCGATGCTGCAGCAACTGGGCGTGACGCTGCCCGCGGGCACCACGATGCAGCTGAAGAACGTTGCGGCCGTGATCGTCACCGCCTCGCTGCCCGCCTTCGCGCAGCCCGGCCAGCAGATCGACATCGACGTCTCGTCCATCGCCAACGCCAAGAGCCTGCGCGGGGGCACCCTCGTGGCCACGCCGCTCAAGGGCGCCGACGGGCAGGTCTATGCCATCGCGCAGGGCAACATGACCGTCGGCGGCGCCGGCACGGCCGCCGGCGGCTCCAAGGTCACCATCAACCACCTCAGCGCCGGGCGCATCCCGGAAGGCGCCACGGTCGAAAAGTCGGTGCCCACGCCGCTGTCGCAGGGCGACGTGCTGGAGCTCGACCTGAACTCGGCCGACTTCGCCACGGCGGGCGCCGTGGCCAACGCCATCAACGCCAGCAAGGGCGCCGGCATCGCGCGCGCGCTCGGTGGCCGCGTCATCAAGGTGGAGGCGCCGGTGGGCGCCGGCGCTCGCGTCGGCTTCCTGGCCGACCTCGAGAACCTCGACATCAGCCTGTCCGCGCCCGCCGCCAAGATCGTGATGAACGCCCGCACCGGCTCCATCGTGATGAACCAGGCCGTGACGCTGGCGCCGTGCGCCGTGGCGCACGGCAGCCTGTCGGTGACGATCAACTCCAACCCGCAGGTGAGCCAGCCGGCGCCGAACTCCGGCGGCCAGACGGTGGTCACCGACAAGACCGACATCGCCATCTCTTCGCAGGCCGGCGCGCTGGTGAACATGCCCGCGGGTACCAGGCTGGCCGACGTGGTGAAGGCGCTCAACGCGCTCGGCGCCACGCCGCAGGACCTGCTCGCGATCCTGCAGGCCATGAAGTCGGCCGGTGCCATCACCGCCGACATCGAGGTGATCTGACATGGCCGGCGGCATCACGTCCATCGCCAACACGCCGACGCCGGCGTCGCTGAACCTGGCCGGCGGCCTGGAGAACCTGCGCGTCAAGGCGCAGCAGGATCCCAAGAGCGCCGTGCGCGAGGCGGCCAAGCAGTTCGAGACGATGTTCACGCAGCAGCTCCTCAAGAGCATGCGCGACTCCACCATGAACGCCGACATGATGGACAACGAAGGCACGAAGATGGGCACCGAGATGCCCGATTCGCAATGGGCGTCGAAGATCGCCGGCCAGCCCGGCGGCCTGTCGGACGTCATCGCGCGCCAGCTCGAGCGCCAGATGGGCATCACGCAAGGCGTCACCGCCAAGCCCGCCACGGCCAACCCGACGCCGATCGACCCGCTGCATCCCGACGCACCCATCTCGCTGCCGCAGAAGGCCGCCGCCAACTTCATCCAGGCGCACACCGACGCCGCCGCCGCGGCCGAGAAGGCCACCGGCATCCCGGCCCGGTTCATGATCGCCCAGGCCGCGCACGAGACGGGCTGGGGCCGCAAGGAGATCAAGAACTCCGACGGCACCAATTCGTACAACCTGTTCGGCATCAAGGCAGGCGCGAGCTGGAAGGGCGCGACCACCGACATCACCACCACCGAGGTCATCGGCGGCAAGGCGCACAAGGTCACGCAGACGTTCCGCGCCTACTCGAGCTTCGCCGAGTCGTTCGCCGACTACGCCAACACGATGAAGAACAGCCCACGCTACGCGTCGGTGGTGGCTGCCGGCAACGATGCCAGCGGCTTCGCCAAGGGCCTGCAGAAGGCGGGCTACGCCACGGACCCGTCGTACGCCGCCAAGCTGGCCAAGATGATCCACATGACCGAGCGCGTCCAGCAGACGCTTGCTTGAGTCATGACGGCCCCCACGCTCACTCTGTTCGCTGCCCCCCGTGGGGGCGCACGGCTTGCTCCGGGCGGCCGAGCGCGCGCCGTGATGATCAGCACCGGCCTGATCGTGTTTTCGACCCATTTCTTCGCAACTGAAAGGAGCGCTCCATGAGCTCGTCGGCATTGATGTCGATCGGCGTGCGCGCCATGTTCGCGAACTATTCGTCGATGCAGACCACGGGTCACAACATCGCGAACGCGCAGACGCCGGGCTACTCGCGCCAGACGGTGCAGCTGCAGACCTCCGGCGGCCAGTCCACCGGCGCCGGCTTCTTCGGCAAGGGCGTCGACGTCGTCACGGTGCAGCGCGCGAGCGACGCGTTCCTCAACACGCAGTCCCAGGTGGCCAGCTCGATGGCGGCGATGGACGACGCGCGTTCGTCGAACCTGCAGCAGCTGGAGACGACGTTCCCGCCCGGCGACAGCGGCATGGGCGCCGCCGTGGGCGGCTTCATGAACGCGTTCGTCGACCTGGCCAACAGCCCGTCGGACTCGTCGGCGCGCCAGGTGATCCTGTCCGATGCCGCCGAGGTGGCCGACCGCTTCGCCACCGCCGGCGCGCAGCTGGATCGCCTGCAGAGCGGCGTCACGTCCGACCTGCGCAACTCGGTGGCCCAGCTCAACCAGATGGCGACGCAGGTGGCCAAGCTCAACGGCGACATCGCGGGGCTGCGCGGCTCGTCGCAGACCCCCAACGACCTGCTCGACCAACGCGACCAGCTGGTCAAGCAGATGGGCAACCTCGTCAAGGTCAGCACCATCACCTCCAGCGACGGCGCGATGGGCGTGTTCATCGCCGGCGGCCAGCGCCTGGTGCTGGGCGCCGAGGCCCAGCAGCTGGCGGTGACGCCCGATCCGGGCAACACCGCGCGCTCGTCGATCTCGATCAGCGACAGCGGCGTGGTGCACGGCCTGTCCACCGACCTCCTGGTGGGCGGCTCCATCAGCGGCCTGCTGAAGTACCAGAACGAGGATCTCGTCTCGGCGCGCAACCAGCTGGGGCAGATGGCGGCGTCGGTGTCGGCGCGCGTCAACCAGATCCAGGGCTTCGGCATCGACATGAGCTCACCCTCTGGCGCGGGCAACCCGGTCTTCGCCGTGGGCGGCCCGGTGGCGATCCCCAACACGCACAACACCCGCGACAGCTCGAACGCCTTCGCCAGCAGCGTGGCGCTGACGGTGACCGACGGCAGCCAGCTGAAGGCGAGCGACTACACGCTGGCGGCCGATCCGGCCAACAGCGGCGGCTACATCGTCACGCGCGGCTCGGACGGCGTGAAGTTCTCGATGACGCCCAACGGCAGCGACTTCGCCTACACACGCCAGTCCGACGGCGCCGCCATGGGCAACAGCATGGACGGCTTCCAGATCGCCGTCACCGGCACGCCCGGCCCCAACGACAGCTTCGAGTTGCAGCCCGTGGGCCGCGCGGCCGTAAGCATGCGGCGGGTGCTGGACGACCCCACCGGCATCGCCGCGGCCTCGCCGATGACCGCCATCGCCGGCACGGCCAACAAGGGCACGGCCACCGTGGCCAGCCTGGCCGTGGTCGACACCAGCAACGACCCGTCGGTAAGCGCGGCCATCACGTTCACCGACGCCAGCGGCAACACCACGGCCTCGGGCAACGCCACCTGGACGGCGGGCCAGCCGATCGCGCTGAACGGCTTCCAGCTGAACCTCAACGGCGTGCCGGCAGCCGGCGACACGCTCGACGTCGTCAAGACCGCGCACCCGGCGAGCAACAACGGCAACGCGCTGGCCATGGTGGCGCTGCGCGACGAGACCTTCGTCGGCCGCGACAAGCAGATCGACGGCTCGCTGCTGCACGGCGAGACCGCCACCGACTCGTACGCCAGCATGCTGGCCAACGTGGGCGTGCGCGTGCAGAGCGCCAAGACCTCGTCGACGATCTCCACGGCCGCCTCGCAGCAGGCGGATTCGGCGGTCGCCGCCAAGAGCGGCGTCAACCTCGACGAGGAAGCCGGCCGCCTGATCCAGTTCCAGCAGGGCTACCAGGCTGCGGCCAAGGTGTTGCAGGTGGCGCAGGCCATCTTCGATACCTTGCTGCAGATGGCGTCCCATTGACCGGTAGGCCACGATGACTGTCGAACGCATCTCGACCTCCAACGCCTACGACGGCGCCCTGAACAACCTGATGTCGCGCCAGGACAACCTGACGGCGACGCAGGAGCAGATGACCAGCGGCAAGCGCGTGATCAAGGCAAGCGACGACCCGACCGCGGCCGCGCGCGCGGAACGCGCCCGCGCGCTGGAGGAGCGCACCACCGCCAGCCAGAAGGCGGTCGACGCGAGTTCCAACGCGATGACGCTGACCGAAAGCGCGCTGGGCAACGCGAGCGAGCTGCTGCAACAGGCGCGCGAGCTGATGGTGAGCGCCGGCGACGCCAGCTTCTCCGACGCCGAACGTGCGTCCAAGGCCAGCGCCATCAAGGCGATCCGCGACCAGCTGCTCTCGGTGGCCAACCGGCCCGACGGGCAGGGCGGGTACGTGTTCTCGGGCCAGGGCTCGGGCGGCGCGCCGTTCATCGACAAGCCGGGTGGCGTGGCGTTCCAGGGCGTGGGCGGCTCGGTGAACGTGGCCACCGACGAGCCGCTGCCGCTGACGCTGGACGGCGGCAACGTGTGGCTGTCGGCCAATACCGGCAACGGCGTGTTCGTGACGAAGAACGTCAACTCCAGCAACGCGTGGATCGACGCCGGCCACGTGACCTCGCCCGACCAGATCACCAACTCCAGCTACGACATCCAGTTCAGCAACGCGGGCGGCAGCACCACCTACTCGGTGCTCAAGGACGGCAACGCCGTGTCCAGCGGCAACGCGTTCGCCAGCGGGCAGGCCATCAGCGTGGACGGCATGACGTTCGCCATCTCCGGCGCGCCGGCCGACGGCGACGACTTCCAGATGACCCCCTCGGCGAAGTCGTTGTCGGTGTTCGACGCCCTCGACAACGCGGTGACCCAACTGTCCACGCCCGGCCAGGGCGGCCCGAAAGTGCAACAGGCCGTACAGGACAGCCTGCGCAACCTCGACCAGTGCAACAGCCAGATCTCCTCGGCGCGCAGCTTCGCCGGCACCACCCTGCAACGCCTGGACGGCGTCAAGGGCCGCCTCGACGCCACCGAGCTTTCGGCTCAAACTTCGCGCTCGAGTGCCGAAGACCTCGACATGGTGAAAGCCCTGTCGAGCTTCAATCAGCAACAGACGGGCTACCAGGCGGCGCTGCAAAGCTATGCCACGATCCAGAAGCTGTCGCTGTTCAACTACCTCAATGCGTAGGAGCCGTCGGGGTAGGAACGCTTCGCAATCATTCCAATAAACAGTTCCGAGGTTGCAAGAATGTCCCTAGACCATCCCGTGCTCGACCAGGTCGTGCTCGGCGCCAGTACGCTGTTCGACGTCAAGCGCGCGCCCATCGCGGCGCACATGTCGGTGTTCCCGCAGCGCCCCGACGCGGCCATGGACGCCGCCGGCCTGCTGCAAGTGGTGGACGTGCTGGCGCCGCCCGAGTCCGGCCCGCTGATGCTCAGCGTCGCCAACGAGACGGGCCTGCGCGCGCTGCTCGCCGCGCCCACCGCGCCGCACCTGATGATCGAGGTGCCGGGCTTCATGCTCACCGATCCCGAACTGGCCGTGCTGCTGCAGGAACGCGTGGCGCAGGGCCTGTCGCTGGTGCTGGGCGGCCGCGTGCCCGAGAGCGCGCCGCAGCACCTGTGGTCGCTGTTCCAGGCCGTCACCGTGGATCGCGCCAACATTCGCAACCCGCTGCCCGCGGGCCTGGGCGGCAAGCCGCTCAATCGTTACTTCATCGGCGCCGACGGCCCGGCGATGTCGGCCGGCGCGCTGCGCGCGGGCTTCTCCGCCGTCGTGGGCTGGCCCGTGGGCGACGCCCCGGGCGCCGACACCAAGGCCAAGCCGATTCCCTCCGGCGTCACCACCGTCGTCGACCTGATGCAGCGGGTCGACCGCCAGGAGCCGGCCGAGAAGCTGGAGGCGGTGGTCAAGAACGACCCCACGCTGGCGTTCCGCCTGATGCGCTACCTCAACTCGCCGGGCTTCGGCCTGTCGGTGGAGATCTCGTCGTTCCGCCACGCGCTGATGATCCTGGGCTACCAGCGGCTCAAGCGCTGGCTGGCGCTGCTGGTCACCAGCGCCATCGACGACCCCGACATGAAGCCGCTGATGCAGGTGGCAGTGCGCCGCGGCCTGCTGATGGAGGAGATCGCGCGTCCCGGTGGCGACGACGCGCTGCGCAACGAGCTGTTCATCTGCGGCGTGTTCTCCACCCTCGACCGCATGATCGGCCAGCCGTTCGAGGTGCTGCTCAAGACGATCCCGGTGCAGGAGAGCGTGGCCAACGCGCTGGCCCACGACACCGGCCCGTGCGCGCCGTTCCTGGCGCTGGCACGTGCGGTGGAGGCCGAATCGGCCTACGACATCCGCGAGGCCGCCGAGGCCCTGATGCTGTCGGTGGGCGACGTGAACCGGGCGCTGGCCAAGTCGCTGGTGCACGCTCACTCGCTCACCAAGGGCTGAGGAGCCGGGGCTTACCCGCCCCGGTACCGACCGCGCCGCGTTGCGCGCCTGGTTCGGGATTGCATCGGTCCAGAAATATTTCTCGGATCAGGGCCGCCGCCTCGCGCCGGTCCAGCTCTTCTGCGTGGAAAATCTCCGCCAGGCGCGACAGTCGCCACGAGGGAGAGAAGATGAACAACGGACGCGATCAACGCGCCATCGGCCTGGTGCTGGCCGCGCTGTTCGCAGCCACGGCCGCCCAGGCCCAGGAAGTGCACAAGTGCAACGTCAACGGCGCGGTCACCTACCAGTCGACGCCGTGCCCGGCCGCCGACTTGCTGTTGCCCACCGCGCCCACGCCCAGCGACCAGGAGCTGCGCCAGGCACGCGTCGACCAGTCGCGTCAGCGCTGGCAGGCCGCTACCGGCGTGCTCATGCGCCCCACCTACGTGCCGCCGCCCCCGCCGCCGCCGTCGGGCGACAGCACCACCACCACCACCATCGTGGTGCTGCCGTCGGCGGGCCACAACGGCATGGTCATCCGCCAGACCACCCACGGCTACACGCCGCCGGCCAAGCCGTTGAGCAACTGCGAGAAGCTCAACCGCGACAGCACCGACGCCATCGATCGCCGCGACCAGCTGCGCGCGCCCAGCGAGCTGGCGTCGCACGCCGAGATGCTGCAGAAGGCCGAGTCCGAAGTGCTGCGCCTGCAGCAGCTGGCCATGGCCAGCAACTGCAAGCTGGCCCACTGAACTTCAAGGCGTCAATCCCCGCGTAGACTCTCGCGGGAGATGTCCACTCCGCCGCCCATCCCTTCGAAACCCCGCGCGCCGGTGCTTCCGCGCCAGCCGCTGAACGCGCCCGCGGCGAGCCTGGCCGCCGTCGACGACCTGCGCGGCGAGCTGCAGGGCTGGTTCGAGATGTCCCCGCTGGGGCAGGTCGTGTTCGACGAAGGCGGCACCGTCCTCCGCCACAACGCCGCGCTGGTGCAGATGCTGGGCGTCTTGCCCGGCCAGTTGCGCGACACCGCGCCCGAATTCCGCCTGCTCCTGGGCTGGCCCGCCGAACTGCCCGCGCTGGCGGCCACCCGCACCCAGGACGGCTGGCTGGCCAATGCCGAAGGCGAGCCCATGCGCGTGCGCGTCCGCGTGCGCGGGGTGCCGGCCAACGGCGGCGGGCGGCTGCCGGGCAGCCCCGCCTCGCGCTGGATCGCGATGCTGGAGAACCGCGACCTGGAAGACGAGCGCGACATCGCGCGGGTGGAGATCCAGGCTCTGATGGGCACCGCTGGCATCGGCGGGGCCACCTTCGACGCCGCGCGCGGCTGGGTGGGCTCGGTGCGGGGCGGCGCGGGCAGCGCG
>JACMOG010000322.1 GCA_014378125.1 Vitreoscilla sp.
TCACGTCGCGCCGATCGGCGGCGTCCAGCGACTGCCAGGCGCGCAGCAGCTGCTCCTCGTCGTGCGCGGCGCACACCACGTCGATGGCCAGCGGGCGCAGCAGCGACTGCGCGGCCACCTGCGAGAAGCCCTGGTGCTTGGCCAGCAGGCGCGCGGTCTGCAGCGCCTCGACGGGCTTCTGCGCCATGCGCGCGGCCTGCAGGCGCAGGCGCACCGCCTGCGTGCGGCGGGCCCCGCCCGGCGGCAGCGCGCGCAGCGCCTCGAGGCCGCGCTCGGCGTCGCGGTCGTCCAGCGCCCATTCGGCCATCAACAGGTGCGCGCCATCGAGCACCACCGAGCCGGACAACAGCCCCGACGTGAGCTCCACCACGCGACGCGCGCGCTCGTCGCGGCCGCGTCGATCCTGGATGCGATGCAGCGAGGCCGCGGCGATCAGGTGCGCGAGGCCGGCGAATTCCTTGTCGTTGCGCAGCACCTCCACATCCTGCTGCAGCTCGAGTGCCTGGCGCGCCGACTTGCTCGCGCGGTTGAAGCGCGCGGCCAGGTACTCGGCGTGCGCGTCGCGCAGCGCGGCGTGCGCGGCGCGTTCGCGCTTGAGCTCGCGCCACTCGTGCGCACGGCGCGGCATGCTCAGGAGCCCGTTGACGGCCTTCAGCGCCACGTACAGCACGATGACGAACAGCAGCAGCGCGATGATCGCCACGTTCAACGACGTGTCGATGCGATAGCCGGCCCAGAAGATCGACACGAGGCCGTCGTTCTGGTTCAGCACCGCGGCCGACACCACCGCGGCCACGAACAGCAGGATCACCCAGATGACGGTGCGCATCAGGTTCTCAATGTCCCGCGACGGCGGCGGCGATGGCGGCCAGGGTGTCGTCCGGCCGCGGGAAGCTCACCTGCTTCGCCTGCGTGCCCACCTGGCGCAGCAGGTCGGACATGGCGACCACGCGGCGCGAGCTGTGGTCGAAGTAGCGATCGAGCGCCAGCTGGGCCTGCTGCAGGTCGGCCTGGGCCAGGTCGAACTGGCGCGACAGGATGGACAGCCGCGCATTGAGCAGCCGCAGCTTGACGTTCTCGCGCAGGAAGAACGCCTGGTCGGGCGTCATCAGCGCCGCCTCGGGGTGCTCGATGGAGGTGACGCGCACCGCCTGCCGAAGTTCGCCGAAGAACGGCACGCTGAAGCTTTCCCAGCCACGCTGCAACGTGACGACCCAGGCCGGGGGCGCCGACGTGGGCGTCGACGCGGCGCTGGCCGAGCGCGCGGCCGCGGCATTGCGCGCGGTGATGGAGGCCGTGGAGGCCGCCGACGCCGCGGCGCGGCCGGCGACGGTGGCGCGTTCGGGCGTGGACACGAGCGGGAGATCGTCGACCATGCGCACCGCCTCGTCGAGGCGGATGGTGAGCGAGGGCACGTCCACCGCCGACGCGGTGCGCACGCGGTCGAGGTCGCGCGCGACGGCGCGGCGCACGCGCTCCAGGCGCGGATTGTTGTAGCGCGCGAGGCGTTCGTCCGACTGCTTGAGGATGGTGACGATCGGGTCGGTGCTGCCGGTGAGCGCCGCCTGCTGCATCGCCACGCGCAGGCCGGACTCCACGTCGGCCAGCACGTTCTCGTCACGCGACCGCGACAGCGACTGGATGAGGTCTTCCACCTGCGAGCGTTGCAGCTGCGACTCGGCCACGCGCTCGTCGAGCACGCCCAGCTTGCCGTTGGCCTCGCGCACGCTGTCGAGCGCCTGCTTGGACAGCAGCTTGGCCTCGGTGGCGTCGTCCTGGCTGGTCTGCTGGCGCTTGACCAGCTCCTGCTCAAGCGACTTGACGCGCTGCTGCGTTTGCCAGGCCGACACGAACGCGGCCACCGACATCACCCCGAACGCGACCGCCGCGATCCAGCCCGGCAACAGCCATGAGCGGGGCGTCGGGGCGGGGCCATGCGCGACCGCGGGAACGTGAGCCGTCACGGGCGGGAGCACGGCCATCGGCGGCGGCGTGTTCGTCGAAGCGTTGGTGTCGTCAGTCACGCGATTCATTGTAGCGACCACACCACAACGTCGCGGGTCGCGCCCGGGGGAAAAGCAGCCCCCGGCGATGCGCGCCCGCCACAACTTCCGGGGAAGCCCGGATTCCGCCCTTCAGGGGTGGATTGCCCGAGCCACCGCGGCGGCCAATGGCGCCACGATCGACACCGACCCGAAGCCGGCCGCCAGCGCGCACTCGGCGATTCGCGGGTGCGAGGCGAGCGCGCGGCCCGATGCCCACGCCGCCTCGGGCGCGAGCGCCTGCAGGTTGTCGATGGCCTCGGAGCTGCTGAACATCCAGACGAAGTGCGCGGGCTCGGCCACGGCCGCCGCCAGCAGCGCGCGCTCGTCGGCCGACAGCACCGGCGCGGCGCGCCCGTAGGACTGCAGCACGCGCACGTCGGCGCCGGCCTGGCGCAACTGCAGCCCCAACCAGTCGCGCCCGCCGTTGCCGCGCACCAGCCACACGGGGCGCCGGGCCCAGTTCCACCGGGAGACCTGCGACCACAAGGCCTCGGAGTCGAACTGCGGCGCGTCGTGCGCCGGCGCGACGATGCGCGCCAGAGGCACGCCACGCTCGCGCAACGCGGCCACCGTGCCGGGCCCGGTGGCCGCGGCCCAGGCCTGCGCCGGCCAGGCGAGGACGCCTGCCGGAACGCCGCGCGCCGACGCGGCGGCGTCGAAGAACCCGAGCACCGCGTTGGGGCTGACGAACACCAGCACCGGCTCCGCGCCGGAGGCCTCGACCTCGGCCAGCACGCGGCCCACCTGCACGGCGTCGGGCGCGGGCAGGATCTGGATGAGCGGCAACGCGCGCGCGTCGACATCGAGCGCGGCAAGCTCGACGACCCAAGCCAGCGCCTGCGCGCGCGGACGCACGACCAGCAAGGTGGCGGACGCGCTCGTCA
>JACMOG010000323.1 GCA_014378125.1 Vitreoscilla sp.
GTGCCCAGCACGCGATAGAACGGCTGGAACACCTGCTCGCGCTCGGCCTCGGGGATGCCGGGGCCGGTGTCTTCCACCTGCAGCACCATCACCTGGCCGTAGGGGTCGGGGATCAACCGCACTGTGACCGTGCCGCCGGCCGGGGTGTATTGGAGCGCGTTGTCCACCAGGTTGCGGATCAGCTCGCGCACCAGCATCGGCTGGCCCACGATGCGCGGCGCGGGCGGGTCGACGTCGGGGCCTTCGTAGCCGAGATCGATGCGCTTGTCCATGGCGCGCGGCACGAAGTCGCGCACCACCTCGCGCGCCAGCTTGATGATGGGCACCTCCTGCAGCCGGCGCGCCTGTTCGGTGTCCTCGGCGCGCGCCATCGCCAGCAGCTGGTTGACCAGGTGCGCCGCGCTCTGGCTGGAGCGCGCGATCTGCTTGTGCGAGCGCTTGATCGACTGCGGGTCGCCGCCGGCGTCGATCTCGCGCTGCGCCAGCTCGGCCTGCATGCGCAGGCCCGCCAGCGGGGTCTTCATCTGGTGCGCCGCGTCGGCCAGGAAGTGCTTCTGCGAGCCCATGGTCTGGTCGAGGCGGGCCAGCAGATCGTTGATGGCGCTCACCAGCGGCGCCACCTCCTCGGGCACGTCGTGCTCGTCGATCGGGCTCAGGTCCTGGCTCTCGCGGCGGCGGATGCGCTGCTGCAGCGCGTTCAGCGGCGCGATGCCGCGCGCCAGCGCGAACCAGACCAGCAGCACCGCCAGCGGCAGGATCACGAACTGCGGCAGGATCACGCCCTTGATGATCTCGGTGGCCAGGCGCGAGCGCTTGTCGAAGGTCTCGGCCACCTGCACCACGACGCCGCTGTTGGCGCCGGCGGGCGTGCCCACCCACAACGTGGCCACGCGCACCGGATCGTTGTGCACGGTGGCGTCGCGGAACTGCACCTCGTCGGCGGCCTGGCGTTCCTCGGGCGGCGGCGCGAGCTCGGCGTCGCCGGCCACCAGGTCGCCCTGCACGCTGCGCACCTGGTACCAGACACGGTCGACGTCGTCGCTGCGCAGCAGCGCCGCGGTGGGCTCGGCCAGGCGCAGGTCGTGGCGTCCGGCCAGGCCGCGGTCGAAGGCCGGGTCGGCGCGCATCTCGCGCGCCACGCCGTGCGCCAGCTGCCCCAGCTCGCGGTCGTAGGGCCCGTTGGCGATGCCCTGGGCCACCAGCCACGTGAGCGCCACGCTCATCGGCCACAGCAATAGCAGCGGCGCGAGCATCCAGTCGAGGATCTCGCCGAACAGGGATCGTTGCTCGTGCCGCTCTGTCATCGCGGGCGCCAGCATACGCGACGGACGCGTGGAGAGGCTTTGGTGAAGACGTCGGGTTGCAGGCCCCTTGCAACGAGTGGCCGCGTTCGGGGCCAGACCCTGCGACGAGATCACTCAGGGCGGCGGAGGGCTGGGACGACCCGACGGGTCGCCGCGGATGACGAGCACCCGCGCCGCTTCGCTCGCCGCCAGCGCCCCGACGTGCAGGCACGACGTGACGATCTGCGCCGCCTGCTGCAGCAGCGCCGTCTGGTAGCGCGCCAGCAGCGGGCTGGCTTCGGCGACGCTGCGGCGCCAGGCGGCGAGCGCGATGTCGAAGCGCTGCAGGGTGCGCATGTGGGCGGCCAGCTCCGGCGCGCCCTGCATCTGCTCGAGCAGCGACTCGAGCGCCACCGCGGCCTCGGCGGCGATCGGGCGCAGCACGTGGTCGTCGCGCGATTGCGTCGGGTGCGTGAGCACGCCCATCAGCCGCGACACGTGGTGCACGAGCACCCGGCTACGGTCGTCCAGCTGGTTCCAGGCGTCGGCATTCATTTCCAGGGCTTTCGGCATCGCATCGGAGACGAGTGTCGGAGCCGCGGGCCGCTTTGCGTCGGGCAGGAGAGCCGCTTCGTGCCGGGTGCACGAACATCGTCCCGCGGCGTTGCGCCGCGGGCACATCCGGCGGGCATCGTGCCGCGCGAACGCGAAGCGTTCCTAGGCGGCGATCTTCTCGAGGCAGTAGCCCAGGCCGCGCACGGTGGCGATGCGGATCGGGCCCTGCTCGATCTTCTTGCGCAGCCGGTGGATGTAGACCTCGATCGCGTTGTTGCTCACCTCTTCGCCCCATTCGCACAGGCGAGCGACGAGCTGGTCCTTGCTGACCAGCCGGCCGGCGCGCTGCAGCAGCACCTCGAGCAGGCTGATCTCGCGCGCGGACAGCTCGATCATCTGCTCGTTGATGTAGGCCACGCGGCCGGTGGCGTCGAACGTGAGCGGGCCGTGGCGGATCACGCTGGAGGCCGTGCCCAGGCCGCGTCGCGTGAGCGCGCGCACGCGGGCTTCGAGCTCCTGCAGCGAGAACGGCTTGGCCATGAAGTCGTCGGCGCCCAGGTCGAGGCCCTTCACGCGCTGGTCCACCGAGTCGGCCGCGGTGAGGATCAGCACGGGCAGCGTCGAGCCGCGGGCGCGCAGCTTGCGCAGCACCTCCAGGCCGTGCAGGCGCGGCAAGCCCAGGTCGAGGATCAGCAGGTCGAACTCGTGCGAGGCGAGGGCGGCGTCGGCCTCGGTGCCGCTGGACACCTGGTCGACGGCGTAGCCCGAGCCGCGCAGCGAGCGCAGGAGGCCGTCCGCCAGGACCTGGTCGTCTTCGGCGATCAGTATGCGCATTTGACGCTCTCCTGCCTTTTCGGCTCGTTATCGGTGGGTTTGGCGCTGCACGCCATTTTCGGGGCGATTCGGCGGGCGGACGCCGGGGCGCGAATGCTTATATTGATTTTCGCCGAAGCGTCGTTGCTGGCTCACGCAGCGAGCTTCGACCCGCGAATAATCTTTCCTCAACAGCTGTACAGATATCCAGTTGATGGTCATAATCACAGCAGCGCTAACCGAACACGGAGATCCGCATGGACGCCCCCACCAAGAACGCCTCGAAGAACGCCAACCCCGCCACCAATCAGGCCGTCAACGCCGCGCCGGTCGTTCAGACCCCCGCGTTGAACGCCGAGAAGGCCAAGGCCCTTCAGGCCGCGCTGGCCCAGATCGAGAAGCAGTTCGGCAAGGGATCCATCATGCGCCTGGGCGATGGCGAGGTCATCGAAGACATCCAGGTCGTGTCCACCGGCTCGCTGGGCCTCGACATCGCGCTGGGCGTCGGCGGCCTGCCGCGCGGCCGCGTCATCGAGATCTACGGCCCTGAGTCGTCGGGCAAGACCACGCTCACCCTGCAGGTGGCGGCCGAGATGCAAAAGGTCGGCGGCGTCTGCGCGTTCATCGACGCCGAGCACGCGCTCGACATCAACTACGCGCAAAAGCTGGGCGTCAACCTGCAGGAGCTGCTCATCTCCCAGCCGGACACGGGCGAGCAGGCCCTCGAGATCGTCGACGCGCTGGTGCGCTCGGGCTCGGTCGACCTGATCATCGTCGACTCGGTGGCGGCGCTCACGCCCAAGGCCGAACTCGAAGGCGAGATGGGCGATTCGTTGCCCGGCCTGCAGGCCCGCCTCATGAGCCAGGCGCTGCGCAAGCTCACCGGCACCATCAAGAAGAGCAACACGATGGTGATCTTCATCAACCAGATCCGCATGAAGATCGGCGTGATGTTCGGCAGTCCGGAAACCACCACGGGCGGCAACGCGCTGAAATCCTACGCCTCCGTCCGCCTTGACATCCGCCGCATCGGCGCCGTAAAGGACCGCGAAGAGGTCATCGGCAACCAGACCCGTGTCAAGGTCGTCAAGAACAA